>CAMDFP010000001.1 GCA_945897335.1 Asaia bogorensis
GGCACACCCATGCCGGTGTCGACGACGCTGAACCGCACGCGGCTGGCGGACACCGCATGGGCCGAGACGGCGACCGACCCCCCCTTGCGGTTGTACTTGATCGCGTTGGAGACGAGGTTGAGCAGGACCTGGTACAGGCGCCGGTCGTCGGCGAGGACATCCTCGACGCCGGTCGGGACCGAGACGTTCACCTCGACCTTCGAGGAGGCGGCGAGGCCGGCCACCGCGGCGCGGAGCGAGCCCAGCGCTTCGGCGACGGCGACTCGCCCGATCGACACCTCCTCGTTGCCGGACTCTATCCTGGCGAGGTCGAGCACGTCGTTGACCAGCGACAGCAGGTGGCGGCCGCTGTTCTCGATGTCCTGGCAGTAACCCTGCTGCTTCTCGGTCAGCATGTCCTTGCGATCGAGCAGGAGCATCTGGGAAAAGCCGATCACGGCGTTGAGCGGCGTCCTCAGCTCGTGGCTCATCCGCGACAGGAAGTCGGACTTGGCCCGGTTGGCCGCGTCGGCGGCATGGCGCGCCGCCGACAACTCCGCCTCGTGCACCTTGATCGCGGTGATGTCGACGATGAGGTTGACGACACCGCCTTCGCGCGTGCGCCGGTCGCGTATCGACAGCCAGCGGCCGTCGGCGATCTGGACCTCGACGGGCTCGCCGGTGGCATTGCGGACCTGCGCCAGGCGCTCTCGGACATACTCGTCCTCGCGGCCGATGGCGGCAGGGACATAGCCCGCGCGGGCGCGGTGAACGACGAAATCCTCCAGGCGTACCCCGGGCCGTAGCCTCTCGCCGCCGGGACCGTTGGTCGCCTCGCTGTTGGCGAGGACCAGCCGCTCATCGGCATCCCACAGGAAGAAGGCATCGGAGAGGCTCTCGATCGCGTCGCTGAGGCGGGCATGGGCCTGGGCCGCCTTGGCCTCGCTTTCACGCAACGCCCTCTCCGCCCGCTCGGCCTCTTCGGCGCGCGAAGCGTTCAGATCGGCGACGACGCGCAGCAGGTCGGTCAGGTTGCCGACGCCGGCGTATCGGCCGTCGCGGGCGACGATGAAGCCGATGTTGATCTGATCGCGGCGCCGGATGGCGATGATCCGGGCCGCCTCATGGATCGAGGTGCCGCACTCGATGACGACCGTCCCGGTGTCGACCATGTGGCCGACGTCGCGGCGCGAATAGAGCTCGCGCCGGTAGAGGCCGGCGTAAAGGGTCAGGAACAAGTGGCGCTCGACCAGGCCGACGGGGATGTCGTGCTCGACCAGGGGGATGGCGGCTAGCCCTGGATGCGCCGCGAACCGGGCATAGGCCTGGTCGGCCGTGAGCCTCGGCGAGCTGGGCTCGATCGGCACGAGGATCGCCTCGATCCGCAGGTCGTGCGTGAGCTCCGCCCTCGTGTCCGCCCTCACCCCGTCGCCCCGCGATTGTCTCCCTGGCGCACGTTAGGTGCGATGTACGAAACTTTTGTGGCACAGCCATTAACCGAATCGTAACCGATCCGTGGCGCACGCCCGTCGGGCGAAGACGCGGGCAGGCGGAGATCCCTCCCCGCCTACCCCACTCGCCTCGGACGACGATGCGTCCTATTCGAACCACACGTTCCAGAGGCGCGGGATGCGGTAGGGGGTGAAGCCCTTCAGGTTGGACCTGGCACCCATCACCTTGGTCAGGTCGCCGAACTTCACCATCATCACCTGGTCGTAGATGCGCTCCTGCGCCTTGGCGAAGGTCGCCTTCCGCGCGTCCAGGGTCTCGCCCTTCAGCATCTCGGCATAGAGCCCGTCGAACACCGGATCGGGCGCGTGGGTCAGCTTGGTCGGGCCGTTCATGAAGACGATGGCGGCGAGCGGGCCGACGGCCGGGCCGGTGCCGAGCCCGTTGAACGAGAGATGCCAGCCGCCGTCGCCCTTGGGCTGGCGGGCACCCATGGTCGGCAGGTCGACCGGATCGAGGCGGACCTTGAAGCCGATGTCCTTCAGCTGCTCGCCGACCACGACCGAGCCGTCATAGATGCCCTGATAGGCCGGCAGCGTCATCAGGACGATCTCCTCGCCCTTGTAGCCCGAGGCCTTCAGCATCTCCCGGGCCTTCTTGCGGTCGTTCACGTTGTAGAGCGCCTTGCCGGCCTCGTTGTAGTAGGGCTGGCCCGGATACTGGTAGCCCGGCTGCAGGTCGTAGGCGCCGTCGGAGGCGACCTCCATGATCTCCTCCATGTCGAGGCCGATCTGCATGGCGCGGCGCACGTCGAGCTTGTCGAAGGGCGGGTTGGCGTGGTTCACGAACGCCATCTGGATCCACCAGCGCTGCACCGGATGCAGCACGATCGACTTGTTGTCCTTCAGCCGCTTCGCCGCCTTGGTCGGCACGTCCTCGACCAGGTGGAGCTGGCCGGTCTCGAGGCCGGCGACGCGGGCGACGCCCTCCTTGGTGTAGCGGAAGTCGAGCTCGTCGAGATACGCGGTCTTGTGGCCGCCGAAGCCCGAGGTGCCCTTGTGGCGGGTGTCGGCGGTGTAGCCGTCATAGCGCTTCAGCTTCACATGGCTGTCGGCCCGCCACTCGACATGCTGGTAGGGGCCGGTGCCGATGGGGTCGGCCTTGTTGGCCTCGCGGTCCTTCTGGTCGGCCGGATAGATCACGATCGGGTTGGCGAAGGAGCTGATCTGCTCGAGGAAGATCGGCACCTTGTTCTTGAGCACGATGCGGAAGGTGTCGGCATCGGGGGCCGACATCTCGGCGATCGGATCGAGGTCGGAGCGCAGGATGCCGACGCGCTTGAAGCGCTCGAACGAGGCCAGCACGTCGGCCGAGGTCAGCGCCTTTCCGTTATGGAACTTGATCCCCTTGCGGACCTTGAAGGTGTAGGAGAGCCCGTCCGGCGCCTCGACCAGGCTCTCGGCCAGCTCCAGCATCGGCGCATTGTTCTCGTCGCGGGTGATCAGCTGCTCGTACATCTGCATGACGACGTTGCGCGCGGCGATGTTGGTGGTGGTGTGCATGTCGAGCGTCGGCGGCCCGGCCTCCTGGCCGATCACCGCGGTTCCGCCCTTCTTCTGAGCGTGCGCCGGCGCGGCGGCGAAGGCCGCGGCGCCGATCAAGGCAAGGCTCAGGATGGTGCTGCTCAAATACGCTCCCGGTCGGTACGCCATGTCGGTTCCCCTTCGAGACTGTTGGCCAGCAAGGTCTTAAAGGCGCCGGGCATCCGGCCCCCTCGGACAGCCTGTTCCTCGATTTTCCGATCGTCAACAAGGGTAGGCCAAGCACGAAAGCTAGCGCTCCTCCGGCGGCTTCACATGGCGGAACTGGTACAGCAACAGCAGGTCGTAGACGGTCTTGATCGTGCCGGCGAGGACCAGCGGCAGCGCCTGGAATCCTGCGGCGAACAGCGCGCCGCCGATCGAGGGCGTAATCGCGGACGCGATCGAGCGCGGCACCACGGTGAAGCTCGCCGCCGCCGGCCGCTCGGCCTCGGTCACCACCGCCATGACGTAGGAGGTGCGGGTCGGCACGTCCATCTGCGAGAGCGCGGCGCGGATCAAGAGAAGCACCAGCACGATCGGCAAGGACGGCGCGAAGGCCGCGGCGATCAGGCAGAGATTCGCCGGGATGTGGGTGAACACCATGGTGTTGATCAGTCCGATGCGGCGCGCCAGCCAGGCCGCGACCGGAAAGGAGAAGGCCGAGAGCACGCCCGACCAGAAGAAGAAGAGGCCGGCGGCCGTCAGCGACAGGTCGAACCGCTCGAACAGCCAGAGCGCCAGCAGCGACTGCACGACGAAGCCCGAGCCGAAGGAGTCGATGCTGAAGATCATGGCGAGCCGGATGACGATGCCCCGCGACGGTCCCAGCGCCGCGACCGGCCCGGCAACCTTTACCGGCGGCCGCGGCGGGATCCGCCCATAGATGACGCCGCCGACGAGGCCGAGGATGGCGTAGAGCACGAACATCGCGCGGATCGCCGGGAGCTGGTCGAGCCCGAACGGCGCCAGGTAGTCCGGCGTCGCCGCGGCGAGAGCGCCCAACGCCCCGGCAAAGGCACCGGCCAGGCTGTAGCGGGCGAACATCCGCGTGCGCTCGCCGGCGGCCGCCTCGCGGGTCAGGATCGTCTGCTCGAGCGGCGCGAAGACGCTGACGCTGCCGGACGACGGGTTGATCGTGCCGGCGAAGGCCACCAGCAAAAGCAGAGCGAAGTCGTGGACGACGGCGAATGCGACGCCGCTCGCGATCATCAGGCCCGATGCCGCGATCAAGAGCCGGCGCTGATCGTGGCGGCCGCCGATCATGCCGACGCCGAGCGTGAGCAGCGAGGACCCCAGCAGCGCCACGGTGGCCAGCATGCCGACCTCCATGGCCGAGAACCCGAGCGCCGTCAGGTGGACCGGCAACAGCACGGCGACGAAGCCGTCGCCGAAATCACGGACGGCCCTGGCCGCGAAGAGAGACGCGGTGGGCGAGATCGACGCGGGAGAGATCTTCGGTTCGTCCATGGGCGCGCACCTCGCGAGGCGGGTTTGCGCAGAGCTTGGACGAGAAGTCTTGAGGGGAGTCTGCGGCCCCCGCCGATCAGATACGCCGGTCGGAAGGCGCGCGCAAGCTCAGGCGGCGCGCGGGCGGCGGACCGGCGACTTGGATCGCCGCGCCGGCGCTTTGTGCGGGCGGGCGACAAGGGATTTGCCCAACGGCTCCAATCCGGCGGTGATCGCGTCGTCGACGCGGGCGCACCAGACGAAGCGGATGAGCTTGCGCGCGGCCTCCGGCACGTCCTCGAGATCCTTCCGGTTGCGTTCCGGCAGCATCACTGTGGTGATGCCGGCGCGCATCGCCGCGAGCACCTTCTCCTTGACGCCACCGATCGGAAGCACCAGGCCGCGCAGCGAGATCTCTCCGGTCATCGCCGTGTCGCTGCGGACGGTGCGGCCGGTGAGTAGCGAGACCAGGGTCAGGAACATGGCGACACCCGCGCTCGGCCCGTCCTTCGGAATGCCGCCGGCCGGCACATGGATGTGGATGTCGGACTTTTCGAACAGCGCCATGTCGATGCCGAGGCCCGACGCCCGGGCCTTCACCAGGGTAAGGGCTGCCTGGGCGCTTTCCTTCATCACGTCGCCGAGCTGGCCGGTGAGGATCAGCTTGCCGCTGCCGGCGATGCGCGTCGCCTCGATGAACAGGATATCGCCTCCGGTCGGGGTCCAGGCGAGGCCCGTGGCCACCCCGGGCACGCTGGTCCGCATGGCGACGTCGCTCTCGAAGCGCGGAGATCCCAGGATCGCATGAAGGTTGGCGACGTCGATGCGCATCCGCTTGATGCTGCCTTCGGCGACCCGCATGGCGACATGGCGGCAGAGCGCGCCGATCGACCGCTCCAGGCTGCGGACGCCGGCCTCGCGGGTATGGCCGTGGATGATGGCGCGAAGCGCCGCCTCGGTGACCTCGCACTGCCTGGGTTTCAATCCGGCGGCGTCCCGCTGGCGCTTCATCAGGTAGCGCTCGGCGATCTCGACCTTCTCGTCCTCGGTGTAGCCCGGCACCTCGATCACCTCCATGCGATCGCGGAGCGGGCCGGGAATGCTGTCGAGCACGTTGGCGGTGCCGATGAACATGACCTTCGAGAGGTCCATCTGGACGCCGAGGTAGTTGTCGCGGAACGTGCCGTTCTGCTCGGGATCGAGCGCCTCGAGCAGGGCCGAGGACGGATCGCCGTGGAAGCCGGACCCCAGCTTGTCCATCTCGTCCAGCATCATCACCGGATTGCGGGTGCCGGCCTTGCGGATCGCCTGGATGATGGTGCCCGGAAGCGCGCCGATATAGGTGCGCCGATGGCCGCGGATCTCGGCCTCGTCGTGGACGCCGCCGAGGCTGAGACGCGCGAACTTCCGCCCGGTGGCACGCGCGATACTCTGGCCGAGCGAGGTCTTGCCGACCCCCGGCGGACCGACGAAGCAGAGGATGGGGCCTTTGCCGTCGGGGTTGAGCTTGCGGACGGCGAGGTATTCGAGGATCCGCCGCTTCACTTTCTCCAGGCCGAAGTGATCCTCGTTGAGGATGCGCCGCGCCTCCTGGATGTCGATGGCCTCCTCGCTGAGCTTCGACCATGGCAGCTCCGCCAGCCAGTCGAGGTATGTGCGGATCATCGCGTATTCGGCCGAGGAATCCGGCATGCGATCCAGCCGCTTCAGCTCTTTCTTCGCCTGCCCCGCAGCCTCCTCGGGCAATCCGGCTTTCTCGATCAGCTGGCGCAGCTCGGCCAGCTCGGTCGACTTCTCGTCGTCCTCGCCCAGCTCCTTCTGGATCTGGCGAAGCTGCTCGCGGAGGATGTGCTGACGCTGCTGCGCGGTCAGGGACTCCTGCGTGTGCTGGCCGATCTCGTTCGACAGCTTCAGCACCTCGATGCGCTGCGCGACCACGCCCAGGACGTCGTCGAGCCGGTCCTGGACCTCGATCCTCTCCAGCACGCGCTGCTTGTCGGCGGATGTCACGTCGATGATCCCGGCGACGAAGTCGGCGAGCGCCGAGGCCGAAGTCAGGCCCTCGATCGTCGCACCCAGCTCCGGCGGGACATTGGGCTGCAGCTGGAGCGCTTCGCGGGCCCGCTCCTTCAGCCGGTGGACCCGGGCCTCGATCTCCGGCGTCAGGATCTCGGCGCCGGCGATTTCCTCGATGCGGGCGGCGATGAACGGATGGCCGGGCAGGAATTCGAGGACGCGAAAGCGGCGCACGCCGCGGCAGATGATGTGGTGCGTGCCGTTGGGCGCGGTGACGTAGCGGAGGATCTCGGCGACCGTGCCGATACGGTGCAGGCCGTCCGGCCCGGGCTCGTCGACGGCCGGATCCGTCTGCAGCAGGAGGCCGAGCGGACGCTCCGTCCCTGCGGCTTCCTGGGCCGCGGCGATCGACCCCGGACGGTCGATCGCGATGGGCATCACCAGCCCGGGGAACAGGACGAAATTGCGCACCGGAAGAATGACGATGCTGTCGTCCGGCAACGGCGGACGATCGGACGGCCGATCGGTCTTCACCGTGTCGCCCGTTTCCTCGGGGGGATCCGGAGTCTCCGACTTCGTCGGCTTCTGCTTCCTCGCCTCCATGTCAGCCTCGCTTCGTCAGACGGAGCACCAGGCAACCATCGACGAGCTCGTTGTGGTCCAGCCGCAGCCGCGCCGAGACGAGCTGGATGCGGCGCTCGAAGCGTCCGTGCGGGATCTCCAGGCGGTGGATGGCGGCTCTGCGGGCCGCCGCCGGCAGCGGGCGATGGCCGGACAGCACCAGCGTGTCGCCCTCGACATGCACGGCGAGATTCCGGGGTTCGACGCCCGGAAGGGCGGCCTGGATCCATACCTCGGTGTCGGTTTCGAAGATGTCGACCGGCGGCGACCACGCGCTCGTCTCCCCGGGCTCGAAGAAACGACGATTCAGGCGCTCCGCGCGGTCGAGAAGGGCGCAGGCCTCCGTCCACATCCAGGTCCGCGGGTCATCTGCTGCCATGGTCTTGCGCTGCGGCCTTCCGAAATCACTGCCCATCCTCCTACCAACCACCTCCGGAGGCCGTGGTTGCAGCGGAATTGATTCAATCATGAGGTGCAGCTCTCGGAACCGCCTTGATCTGCGTCAATGCCGGCAGATTCCGCGGGGCGTTCGGTTCACTCCCAGTCCGGCTGCAGCTCGTCGGAGAACTGGTAGGAGTATTCCATGCTCTCGACGTCGCAGCGGGCGCCGGGATAGCGGTTCCAGTACCAGGTGCCGGCGCCGACGATGACGGCATCGAGGTTCGGTCCGGACATGCCGGGCCTACAGCGTGCCGCTCAGGATCTCGGCGATCGCCGCGTCGGAGAGATCGTGGTCGAAGAAGGCGCGGTAGAACGCCTTGGTCTCGGCGGCGAGGTTCATGCCGGCGACGCGGCCGGGATGGAAGGTCTCGGCCGCCCACAAGACGGTGAGCGGCTGCTCGGCGGTGCGGTTGGACCAGGTGTGGGCGCCGACCGGCACGACATAGACCTTGCCGCTCTTCACCGCCTTGAGCTGGCTGAACACGCGATCGGTCCGAACCAGCTGCACGTCCTTGGGCTCGGTCACGATCAGGACATCAGGGTCCCACAGCAGCAGCTGCTCCAGCGAGAAGGTCTTGCTCTCCGCCGTGCGCCCGTCGTCGGTGACGCTGATGCCGCCGGCAGCCGGAATCCACCATTCGGCGATCAGGCGCGGCTGGGTCAGCGTCGAAGGCTGGAAATAGAGGACGCGCGGCCGCGCCGCCGTCGCCACCGGCTTGAGTGCCGCAGAGACGCGGGCCAGCGTCTCGTCGAAGTAACGTTGATAGCGCACGGCGCGGTCGGGCTTGCCGTAGACCTCGCCCAGCACGGTCATGCAGGCCTTCACGTCTTCCGGCTGCTGCCAAGAGAGAAAGACCACCGGCACGCCCCGCGACTTGAGCGGCTCGACGCTTTCGCGATGCATGGTCAGCACCACGTCGGGCCTGGCCAGCATGATCGCTTCCACGTTCGGCTCGCGGTTCGGCTGCTGCATCGTCGGCTGGCCTACGATGTTGGGCGCGAACGCCGTCTGGTACTTCCAGTGCGCGCGGGCGAAGTCGGCGAGTCCGTTCACGATCGTCCGCCCCTCGCCCATGGCGTAGACGAAGCTGTTGACCACGGGCAGCGAGCCCAAGGTCACCGTCCGCCCGATCTTCGCCGGCAGGCCGACCTTGCGACCGGCCATGTCGGTCACCGTGCGGTCGGCCGCGTTCGCCCGCCCTGAAGAGAGCGCCAGCGCCGCCGTCATCGAGGCAAGAACCCGTCGCCTGGTCGGCATGTCGGCCTCCGCCTTAAGGATCGTGCATCACCGGGACGCAGAGATATTGCCCGATCGCGGGCCCCGCGGGCACCCGGATCACGTCGATCGGTGTGTCGTAGAGCGCCGCCAGCGCCGCCGCGTCGAGCAGCGTCTCCGGTGCCGCCGGCCCGGCCAGCCGCCCGTCCTTCAGCAGCGCCACGCGGCCGCCGGCGGCGAAGGCGTGGTCGGGCAGATGCGTAGTCATCAGGATGCTGTAGCCCTCGTGGGTCAGCTGCCGGATGACGCGGATGATCCTCACCTGATTGCCGATGTCGAGCCCGGCGCAGGGCTCGTCCATCACGAGGATGGTCGAGCCCTGGGCCAGCGCGCGGGCGACCAGCACCATCTGCCGCTCGCCGCCGCTGAGCTCGAGGAAGGACCGTTCCGCCAGATGCCCGATGCCGAGCCTGGCCATCGCCGCCAGCGCGAGCCGGCGATCCTCCGGCGTCGGGCTCGCCATGAACGCCAGATGCGGGCTTCGCCCCATCAGCACGACGTCGAAGGCCTGGAAGGCGAAGACCGTGGAGGTATCCTGCGGCACGTAGGCGACAAGCCGCGCCGACTCGGCCGGGCTCAGGCTGGCGAGGTCGCGGCCGAAGAGCTCGATGCGGCCGCGGGCGACGCGCTCCAGGCCCAGGAGGCAGCGGAGCAGCGTGGTCTTGCCGGTGCCGTTGGGCCCGAGCAGGCAGAGCGACTGCCCGGCTTCGAGAGCGAAGGAGACGCCGTCCAGCAGCAGCGGTCCGCCGGGATAGCCGAAGCCGATGCCCTCGGCCTTGAGGCTCAGAACCATTGACGACGCGTGCGGGCGAGAACCAGGGCGAAGAACGGTGCGCCGATCAGCGCGGTCAGGATGCCGAGCGGGATCTCGGTGGTGCCGGGAAAGCGCGCCAGGTTGTCGATGCCGAGCAGGAAGCCGCCGCCGATCAGCGCCGACATCGGCAGCACGGCGGGAAAGCGCGGTCCCACCAGCATGCGGACGATGTGCGGGATCAGGAGGCCGACCCAGCCGACGATGCCGCTGATGCTGACGCAGGCGGCCGTCATCAGCGTCGCCGCCAGGATCAGAGCCAGGCGCACGCGGCGGACGTCGATGCCCATGGTGCGGGCCTCGTCCTCGCCGGCGGCCAGCGCATGCACCTGCCAGCGGAGCGCATGCAGGACGAATCCGGCGATCGCGATCGGGATCAGGGCTGAGAGCAGCGTCGCCGCGCTCATCCGGTGGAGGCCGCCCAAGAGCCAGAAGGTGATGGTCGGGAGCTGGTTCAACGGATCGGCGGCGATCTTGATCAGCGAGATCAAAGCCTGGAAGAAGGCCGAGACGACGAGGCCGGCGACCACCAGCACCAGGGTCGCGTGGCGGTCGAAGGACCGCCCGAGCCAGACGGTGAAGGCGACGGCGACGAGGCCCAGCAGGAACGCCATGCCCTGGATGCCGAAGCCCGGCATGCCGAGGATGATGCCGAGCGCAGCACCGAAGCCGGCACCGGCCGAGACGCCGAGCACGCCGGGCGAGACCAGCGGGTTCCGGAACAGGTTCTGGTATGTCGCCCCGGCGCAGGCGAGCGCGCCGCCGACCAGGAGCGCCGCTGCGACGCGGGGGCCGCGCACGTCGAGCACCACCATCTCGACCGCGTCGGTCCAGGTCTTTTCGACCAGGCCGAGGCGGCTGAGGAACACCGATACCACCGTCCCCGCCGGGATCGGATAGGGGCCGATTGTGAAGGAGAACAGGAAGAGCGCCAGCACACTCAAGCCGCTGCCCAGCAGGAGCAGGTTCAGCCGGGCATTGCCGGCCGCGGCGATCGGCGCCGCGCGACTGTCTTGGGAAAGGCTCACGACGGTTTCCGGATTTCGGGGCCTGGCAGGGAGATCCGGCGACCCTATCGCCGTCTCGCGGGTTCGTGCAAGCCGGCGGCGACCGGAGGTAACCTTAAGCCGGAAGATGGAGATTTCCCCATGAGCCTGACCCTCGGGATCGCCGGCGCCGGCCTGATCGGCCGCGCCCATGTCGACCGCATGCGCCGGTCCGCCGAGTGCCGGCTGGCCGCCATCGCCGATCCCGGGCCGGAGGCGGCGGCCTATGCCGGCTCGCTGGGCGTCGCGCATTACGCCGACCTCGACGCCATGCTCTCAGGCGAGCGCCTGGACGGCGTGATCGTCGCCACCCCCAACGCCGCGCATGCGCCCAACGCGCTCTCCTGCATCGCGCGCGAGCTGCCGGTGCTGATCGAGAAGCCGCTGGCGGAGTCTCTCGCCAATGCCGAGCGGATCGTCGAGGCGGCGGAGCGCGCGAACGTGCCGGTGCTGGTCGGCCATCACCGGAGGCACAACCCGATCCTGCAGCAGGCCCGCGACATCGTGCGACGCGGCGAGATCGGGCGCATCGCGACGGTCGCGGCCCTTGCCGCCTTCCTCAAGCCCGATCCCTATTTCGACACCGCCTGGCGCCGCGAGCCCGGCGGCGGCCCGGTGCTGATCAACCTGATCCACCTGATCGACGACCTCCGCTTCCTCCTGGGCGAGATCGCCGAGATCAAGGCGATCGGCTCGAACGCGATCCGCGGGTTCCCGGTCGAGGACAGCGCCGCGGCGGTGCTGCGCTTCGAAAGCGGCGCGCTCGGCACCATCGCGCTTTCGGACGCCGCCGCGGCGCCGTGGAGCTGGGAGCTGACCGCGGGCGAGAACCCCGCCTACCCGCAGCAGCCCGAGGATTGCTACCTGATCGCCGGCACCGCCGGTTCGCTGGCGGTGCCGAGCCTGCGCCGCTGGCGCTACAAGGGGACGGCAAGCTGGACCGCGCCGCTGACGGCGGAGCGGACGGAACGCCCGCTGGCCGATCCGCTGGACCGGCAGCTGGCCCATTTCTGTGCGGTCATCCGCGGCGAGGCCGAGCCGATCATCGACGGCCGCGACGCGTTCCGCACGCTCGCGGCGACGCTCGCGATTCGTGAGGCCTCCGATCCGGCGCGGAGCGGCGACGGCCGCGCCTGAAGCTGTTATTCATCAGGGAGTCGCTTCCCCTCCCCATGGTGCGCCCATGTCCGATCCGATCCGCCTCACCCGCCGCCTCCTGCTCGGCGTGCTGCTGGCCGCCCTGCCCGCAACCGCGAGAGCCCAGGGCACCCTGCTCGATCGCGGACGCAGCCTGCTCGGCGGAACCGGAAGCCCGACAGGCGGCGCCACGGGAGCGGGTGCCAGCCTGAGCGAGGGCGAGATCGGCGGCGGGCTCAAGGATGCGCTGAAAGTCGCCACTCAGCGGGTGGTCGGCCGCACCGGCAAGACCGACGGCTTCAACGGCGATCCAGCGATCCGGGTGCCGCTGCCCGGCCCGCTCCAGCAGATCCAGGGGCCGCTGAAGTCGCTCGGCGCTGGCGGCCTTCTCGACGACCTGCAGCTCAAGATGAACCGCGCGGTCGAGGAAGCGGCGCCGAAGGCGCTCGACATCTTCGTCAATGCCATCTCCAGGATGTCGATCGCCGATGCGCGCGGCATCCTCACCGGGCCGAAGGATTCGGCCACCCAGTATTTCCGCCGCACCACCTCCAGCGACCTCACCGGCGCCTTCCGGCCGATCGTCGACAGGAGCCTCGCCAATGTCGGCGCCGTCGGTGCTTACAAGGCGGTCGAGTCGAAGACGGCCAGCCTGCCGCTCGGCGGCGGTGGCCTTTCCGGCTTCAACCTGACCGACTTCACCGTCGGCAAGGGCCTGGACGGGCTGTTCCATTACCTGGCGGTGGAAGAGGACCAGATCCGCACCAACCCGGCGGCACGCTCGACCGACCTCCTGAAGAAGGTCTTCGGCTGAGGCTCCGGACGTTCCGCCGGACGCGCTGAAAGGTCGGCGCGTCGCCCCGTCGCCGCGTAATCTTCCGCCGAGATCAGATCCTCGGGGAGAGAGACCGTGAATACCAACCAGACGATCGGCGTCGGCCTCATCGGCGCCGGCATCATGGGCCAGGCGCACGCAGCCGCCGTCGCCCTCGATCCTCGCGCCCGCTTCGTCGGCGTCGCCAGCCTGGAAGGCGCCCACGAGATCGCGGGAAAATACCCCGGCACTTTCGCGACCAGGGATTACCGCGACCTGCTGGCGCGGAAGGACATCACGGTGGTGATCGTGGCCACGCCCGATCACGCCCATTTCGCCATCTGCAAGGAAGCGATCGAAGCCGGCAAGAACGTGCTGGTGGAGAAGCCGCTGACGGTCGACCTGGACGAGGCCGACAAGCTGATCGAGATCGTCAGGCGCTCCGGCCTCAAGCTGATGACCTGCTTCAGCCATCGCTGGATCCCGCCCTACTGGGCCGCGCACGAGGCGGTCGAGGCGGGCCGGCTCGGCCGCCCGGTGCTGGCCTATGCCAGGAAGAACGACACCATCTTCGTGCCCACCAAGATGCTGTCCTGGGCCGCCGGCACGACGTCGGCCTGGTTCCTCTCCAGCCACGACATCGACCTGGTCAGCTGGTACATGGGCGACCGCGCGGTCGAGGTCTATGCGACCGCGGTCTGGGGCGTGCTGCGCGGGCGCGGCATCGAGACGCCGGATGCGATCCAGGCCCAGGTGCGCTTCGCCAAGGGCGGCGTCGCCACCTTCGAATCCTGCTGGATCTACCCCAACAGCTTCCCGACCATGACCGACAGCTTCATCGAGATCGTCGGCGAGGCCGGCGTCATCCACCTGGAGCGCAAGGCCGAGCAGCTCGAGATCGCGACCGAGCAGGGCTATGAATGGCCGCGCACGCTGATCAAGCCGATCATCGCCGGCCGCCAGCAGGGCGCCCTGACGGAGATGGTGCACCACCTGATCGCCTGCGTCCGCGACGACAAGCCGCCGCTGGTGACGCTGGAAAGCTCGCGCGAAGTCACGGCGATCCTCGATGCCATCCACCGCTCCACGTCCAGCGGCAAGCCCGAGACGGTGAACTGACGCCGCATTTGCCGGGTGCAGCCTGCCCCGGACGACCGTATCTTCCGCCATGATGGCCGGATCGACCGGCAGGCTGGGGGACGTCGGATGAGATCGCTGCAGGCCGTTACCTATCGCGCGACGCCCGCGGCGCTGGCCTCCCAAGCGCCTTTGCGCCGCTTCGCCGGCCCCTGGTCGCTGTGGGCGCTCGGCGTCAGCGTCGTCATCTCGGGCGAGTTCTCCGGCTGGAACACCGGCCTGACCGTCGGCGGGTTCGGCGGCCTGCTGATCGCAACCATCGTCATCTCGGTCATGTATCTCGCCCTCGCCTTCTCGCTCGCCGAGATGTCGGCGGCGATGCCGCACGCGGGAGCGGCCTACAGCTTCGCGCGCACCGCCCTCGGGCCGATCGGGGGATGCGCCGCGGGCCTTGCCCAGATCATTTCATACGTGATGGCCGGTGCCGCCGTGGTGGTCACGCTCGGGGCCTATCTGCAGTCGCTCCTCTCCGCGCACTCCACCCTGAGCCTGCCCGAGCCGGTCTGGTGGGCCCTGCTCTACATCCTGTTCGTCGGGCTCAACATGCACGGCGCGGCGACGACGTTCCGGGTGGCGATCGTCCTCTCCATCGCCGCGCTCAGCGCCCTCGCCGGCTTCTGGGTGATCGCCCTGCCGGCCTTCGACCTCGATCTGGCGCTCAACGTGCCGGTGACAGCCGGCGGCACGATCTACCTGCCCCACGGCCTGACCGGAATCGCCTGGGCGATCCCTTACGCGATCTGGTTCTATCTCGCGATCGAATCGGTGCCGCTCGCCGCCGAGGAATCGGCGCGGCCTGCGTACGGCGTGCCGCGCGGCCTCGGCTGGGGCATCGTCACGCTGGTCGTCGCCGCCCTCGTCACCCTGGTGCTCAACAGCGGCGCGCCGCCGGGCGCTGCCGTGATCGGTGCCTCGCTGGAGCCGCTGGTGGCCGGGTACACCGGCATCCTCGGCGAGGGCAAGCGCCCCGCGCTGCTGGCGGCGATCGGCATCGCCGGCCAGGCAGCCAGTTTCCACGCCACGATCTACGCCTTCGGCCGGGCGATCTTCGCCATGGCCCGGTCCGGCTACCTGCCGACGGCCCTGGCCCTGACCCTGCCCGGCCGCGCCACGCCGCACTACGCCCTGATCGCCGGCAGCGTGATCGGCTATCTGGTGGCGCTGGCCGGCAGCCTCATTCCCGAGGAGATCGGTCTCGGCGCGGCGCTGATCAGCATGTCGGCGTTCGCCGCGGTCATTTCCTACATCCTGCAGATGCTGGCGTTCGCGCGTCTGCGCCGACGCAACCCCGATCTGCCGAGGCCCTATGTGAGCCCGCTCGGCGCGACCGGCGCGGTGACCGCGCTGGTCATCGCCATCGCGGCTCTCCTGTTCATGTTCCTGGATCCGACGCTGCGCGCCGGCATGTTCGGCTGCGCCGCCATCCTCGCGGCCGGGCTCGCCTACTTCCTGCTTTTCGCGCGGCACCGGCTGATCCGCTCGCCCGAGGAAACCTTCGCTCTGGCCCAGAGCGGCCACGAGCGCGACGCCCTGGAACTCACCGGCGAAGCCGCCCCGGCCGAGACGCCGACCCGCACGGACACGCGCGCCCATGGCTGATCCGCTGCTCCCCAACACGCTGAGCGAGGTTCTCGACCTCACCGCGATCATCGTCTTCCTGCTGACCACGCTCTCGGCCGCGCTGTCGGCGCTGCTCATAAAGCGCGACAACCTCTTCTATCTGGGGTTCCAGCTCATCGGACTGACCGCCGCGTTCATCCTGTCGCACGACTGGCTCTACGACATGACGTTCAGCGCGGTGCTGGGCAGCCCGCAGACCTATCACGAGCTGATGACCTCGGCGCTCATCCTGTCGATCGCCTTCACGGTCGACATGGGGCTCAAGGTGATCGTCTGGCAGGGCATCCTCGTGCGCAACGGCCGCGCCGCCGTGCCGCCGCTGCTGGTCGGCGTGGTGCGCTTCCTCGTCTACCTGGTCGGCGGCCTGACCATCCTGCAGTTCGTCTATGGCCAGTCGATCACCGCTCTCGCCACCCTCTCCGGCGCCTTCGCCATCGTGCTCGGATTGTCGGCCCAGTCGACGCTGGGCGAGATGTTCGCCGGCATCGCGATCGCGCTGTCGCGCCCGTTCCGCATCGGCGACTGGGTCAAGGTCGGCCACTTCGACGAGGGCAAGGTGATCGACATGACCTGGCGCCTGGTGCGCCTGGAGATGCGCGACCGCAGCATCGTCAACCTGACCAACCGTATGTGCGCGGACTCGCCGATCAAGAACTTCAGCTACCCGAACGAGAAGATCCGCCTGTCGGAGGACATCTACTTCCAGCGCGGCACCGATCAGGAGCAGGTCAAGAAGGTGATCCGCCGGGCCATCGCCACGGTGCCGACGGTGCTCGCCGAACCGGCGCCCAATGCCGTGTTCATGAGCGTTCGCGACGGCGTCGACCACTACGCCATGCGCTTCTATGTCAGGGAGTACAACATCCGCCGGCGCATCGTCGAGCAGGTCTGGCGCGCCGTCACCGCGCATCTCGACGGCGCCGGCATGCCGATCGCCCAGCCGCGCCGGGTGGTCGACCAGTATCAAGGAGAGTCGGCGCAACCGGACCCGGCCGGCGTCACCGGACCGCCATGAGCGGACGGCGCGGCGCCTGAAGAGATCCCGGACCGCAATCACCGCTCGACCGCCGGCGGCAAGCCTGAGAAGGTGGACCGGAAGACCTCGGAGGTTCGCGATGACCTTCTCGTCCATACGCCACGTCCTGTTGCCGGCCTTGATCCTGCTCGCTGCCGGGATCGGCTTCACCGCCGTCCGCTCGGCAGCGGAAGAGCCGCGCGAGATCCCGCCGCCGGCGCAAGATGCCGCCGCCTCCGCCGCGGCGACCGAGGTCGCGGTGCTGGCCGGCGGCTGCTTCTGGGGCGTGCAGGGCGTGTTCCAGCACACCACCGGCGTCAGCATGGCCGTCTCGGGATATGCCGGCGGCACCGAGGCCTCGGCGAACTACGAGATGGTGAGCACCGGGCGCACCGACCACGCCGAGGCCGTGCGCATCACCTTCGATCCGCGCGTCATCAGCTACGGACGCCTGCTGCAGATCTTCTTCTCGGTCGTCCACGACCCGACCGAGCTCGACCGCCAGGGGCCGGACGTCGGCCCGCAGTATCGCTCGTCGATCTTTCCCGAGAACGCCGAGCAGGCGCGGATCGCCAAGGCCTACATCGCCCAGCTCGACCAGGTCCGCGTCTATCCGAAAGCGATCGTGACCAGGATCGAACCCGGCCACGCCTTCCACCCGGCCGAGGACGAGCACCAGGATTTCATGACCCGCTATCCGAGCCACCCCTACATCGCCTACCACGACCTGCCGAAGGTCGCGGCGCTGAAGCGCTTCTTCCCGGCGGCATGGCGGGCGGAGCCGGCGCTGGTGCGGACGGCGACACGAGGCTGAGGGATCAGGCTGCGGCGGATCACGATGCGATCGGTTGACGCAGCGCCGCTCGAACACAGGCGGCCAGCGCGGACTTGCGATACGGCTTGACGATCATGCTGGCAGAGAGCGTCGTCATCTCGCGCTGCAGCTCGGCGGGGTCGGAGAACCCGGTCGTGAAGACGATCGGCAGCTTCGAAAAGCGCCGCCGGACTTCACGCGCGAGGCCGATGCCGCTCATCTCTCCCGGCATGATCAGGTCGGTGAAGAGCAGATCGAATCTCTCGCCGCGGTCGAGAATCTCCAGCGCCGCTGCGGCGTTCTCCGCCGCCATGGTGCGGTAGCCCATGCTGGTCAGCAGCGTGATCGCCATGCGTCGGACGTCGGGCTTGTCTTCGACCACCAGAATCCGTTCGGTACCGGTCGAAGCCGATTGGCTCGCGGTCCTGGCCGAGTCGGGGACGGCGGTGCCGTGGGCTCTGGGAAGGCAGAGACGGATGTCGGTCCCATGTCCGACTTCGCTGTAGATCCTGACCCTTCCGCCCGACTGCAGGGCATAGCCGTAGACCATGCTCAGCCCGAGACCGCTGCCCTTTCCGACCTCCTTGGTCGTGAAGAAGGGCTCGAACACCCTGGCCAGTACCTCGGGCGGGATGCCGATTCCCGTGTCCGAGACCGTCAGAGTGACGTAGTCGCCCGGAACGAGGTCGCTCATTTCGGCGGCACTGTCGTCGATGGTTTCATTCGCGCAGCTGATCCCCAACCGACCGCCGTCAGGCATCGCATCGCGCGCATTGATCGCCAGATTCAGGATGGCGTTCTCGAACTGCGCCTGGTCGGCCAGGACCGGCCAGATGTCGTCCTCGATGTGCATCTCGATCACCAGGCGCTCGTCCAGCGCCTGGCGAAGCACGGGCTCCATGCCCCGAACGAGTTCGGCCAGGTTCAAGAGTTTCGGCGCCAGCGGCTGGTTGCGTGAGAACGCCATCAGCCGGCGGACCAGTTCGGCCCCTCGCAGCGCCGCGTCGAGCGCGGCGGCGCCGAGGGTCTTCACGTCGGGCTGCGCCTCGCACACCTCGATGAGCTGATCGAGGTTGCCGACCACCAGCCCCAGGATGTTGTTGAAGTCGTGAGCGATGCCGCCGGTGAGCTGACCGACCGCCTCCATCTTCTGAGCCTGGATCAGTTTTTGCTCGACGACCTTCTTGTCCGTCACGTCCTCAAGGACGTGGACGACGCCGATCATCTTCCGATCGGCGTCGTAGAGTGGCGATCCCGAGAACATGATGTCGAGCATGCTGCCGTCCTTGTGACGTAGCTGTATCGGGACGTCCTGGACGTGCTGCTGATCGGTCTCGATGCTGCGAAAGAGTCTTTCGAAAGTTTCGCGGTCGCGATCGGGGAACAATGGATAGGGCTGGCCGACGATTTCGGACGCGGTGTAGCCGAAGATGCGCTCCGCCGCCCGGCTCCAGGTGCCGACTCTGCGGTCGACGTCCAGCTCGATGGTCGCCAGGGGCGAGGAGTCGACCAGCGCCTTCATCTTCAAGGCTGTCGCTTCCAGCTCGGCGGTTCGTTGCTCGACGAGATGCTGGGCCAGGGCGGTCTGCCACTTCTCTCTGGCGACGAACGCGGCCGACACAGCCGTCAGCAGAAACCCCGCCAGCAGCCATGCGTAGGGGTTGCGGCTCCAGATCGCATCGAACGTCGCGATCGGGAATCGTAATGAAACCACCCATTTCTGGCCGAGAATGTCGACGGTCCGGGCCGTCGTGTAGCCGCTGGCCGTGGGCGAGGCCTGGTTCCACGGCTCGAAGCTCGGTGATTGCGCCGTGTGCATCGCGCCGGGAAATGACGACGGTGCGCCGTCTTCCGCTAGCCGAACGGTGAACGTGGCAAAGACGGCCGGGGTATTCGCGATCGCCTGATTCAGCAACGTCATCAGGTCGAAGCTGCCGACGACATGGCCGCGCAAGCGTTGCCGGCGCTCCTCGACCGAGACCGGCGTGGAGCCGTCGGCGAAGATCGGAACGAACACCTGCAAGCTCGGCGTCGGGCTCCTGGAACCGAAGAGCTGAACGATCGATGTGGCGACCGGCTTCCCTTCGTCGCGCGCCCGGTCGGCCGCGCGACTGCGTATCGGATCGGAGCTCAGGTCGAGTCCCAGGGGCGAGGCCTGGCTCTCCAGGGCCTTTCGCATCCTCACCGGAAGGTATTCGTCCCTTTGGGGCGCGGAAACGGTCGACTCCTCCGGACCGCGATCCATGATGGAGAATTCCGGCAATCCGGAGCGGCGCGCCTCGTCCTCGAATGCCTGTCGCTGACCGCCTGTCAGTCGGGGGGCCCAGGCGATCGCCCGGGTGGAACGGCTGAGCCCCCAGGCATTGTCGACGACGCGATCGAACTCCGAGTCGGTGAACGTATCCTGCGAGGAGACGAACACGGCGACGGCGCGCACCGGGTCCATGGCGTTGTCGATCTTGAGCTTGAGGTCCTGGGCGAGCCAGTCCGCCTGCGGCGCGAGCGCTTCTTCGGTCTGCCGGTCCTGAATGAACTGAGCAGTTCGAGAAACGAGCCCGGTGACGAGCAGGCCGACGGCAATCGTCGCGGCGAGCGGCCACCATGGAATCAGTCTCTGCGTCAGCGTGAGCAGAGGTTCCGACTCGATGTCGTCGGCGCTTCGGCTGGAAGCCGGCATTGCCGTGGCCATCTTCATCGCACCTTCGTGCCGGAGCTTGGCGTCGCATCGTGCCGGTACGGATTGGCGTAGATGTTGCGCGCCTCGAAGTGGTAGCCGTCGACGGGCGCATCGACCACCGTGGTGATGACGTCGCCGTCGATGTAGTCGAAGCCGGCACCGACCGCAGCCGTCGTCAGGCTCACCGATCCCGATCCGTGGACATAGCATTTGAGGCTCGACTTGGCGGCCGCCGCGACGAACCGATTCATGTCCTTCATCAGCTCGCCCTCCCTCCGGTCGCTGCCGCTGAGATCGGCCCCGATGGCGAAGATGCCGGTTTCCCAGGGCGGATAGACCTGAGAGCTGGTGACCGACGTGCGCAGGATCACCGCCCGCGAGTAGCTTCGCAGCTGGGCTGCGAGCCCTGACAACCGTCCCGCCGGAATGCTGTCCGGCGCGGCGACCAGCTCGAAGATCACCAGCTTGCGGCTCTCTTCCGGGATCGCTTTGCACCATCTGATGTACTCCTGCCGGCGATGGCCGGAGGCGAGGGTCTCGAAATGGACGGGCGCGATAAGCAGAAGTTTGCGGCCTGTGGACTGCAGTACCCACAGGTCCTGAATGACGCGCTGCAGAACGAGCTTGTCCAATTCGAATGCCATCTTCGGATTGTCGAAGCCGGGAATCGCCGCTTCGCCGGCCATCGCCGTGCCGCCGACGGCATCCGCAGCCGGGACGCAGATGTAGGTGGCGAGGGCATTACGCCGAACGTCCCACATCGGTCGGTATACCAAGCGTAGGGTGGCGAGCTCCTTCTCGCCGGAGGCGGCGCCTTCGTTCTCCGCGGCGACCGCGGCCTTCTCCGCCTCGGCCAGAAAGAACTCCGCCGTGAGACTGGCGACGCGCGGCGCGGTTTCTCGCACGACGTCGGCGGTCGGTCTCTGGCCGCCGGCTTGACGGCCGAGACGCTTGTCATGTGGGGCCAACTGGTTAGCCTCCGGGCTGCAGCAGACCCGCCCTGGTGTGCGGCGCGCTCAACGTGCCCGTGTGCTCGCGCTGCTGCGACCCGGGATTGCTTAAACAAACGTTCGACGGGGCAGCCGGTTGCGCCCTGTTTTACGAAATATTTAAACACTAATTAACTTAATTAAGTTAGATTTGGTTTTTCTAAATACCGCGGAATTGTAAGTGCAATTTTCGGTTGCGAAACAACCATGAGTGGGCGCTTCACCTCTTCGATCTCCGTCGTCGTGGCCGACTTGATCCGGGGATCCGGTGAAAGCGCGGCGCCCCCACACCGTCGCCGTCGGGAAGAGGGCCGTGCGCAATGAGCACGATTTTGCTGATCGACGACGATCCCCGCATGCTCGCCATGATCCAGCGGATTCTCCAGTCGGAGAACTACCAGGTCGCCACGGCGGCGAGCGGCGCGCTCGGGCTCGAGTTGTTTCGGCAGCTCAAGCCGAATCTGGTGATCACCGACATCCTGATGCCGGACAAGGACGGCATCGAGACGCTGAGGGAAATCCGCAATCTCGATCCCCACGCCAGGATCATCGCCATCTCCGGCGGCGGACGCGCCAAGTACAGGAACTTCCTCGAGATCGCGCAGGAGTTCGGGGCGACCGAGGTACTGGAAAAGCCGTTCCGCCGCGAACAACTGCTGACAGCCGTGTTCCGCGTGCTGAAGGGAGTCAGCGTGGCCCGCTACCGGTCAGATCCGCGCGGCGGTGGCAGGGACAAGGCTTAAGCCGCAGGCCGTGGTCGCGATGCTCGAGATCGGCCGGTCGTGGATGCGGGCGGCTCGATAGGCTGGAGGTGTCGCTTCGGCCGCCTCAGAAGTATCGGCTCAGATTCCGCCGGATGCGCTGGAGCACCGGCTCATCGGCCGGAGGGAACACGAAGCTCTTCCCGGTGATGGTCTCGTAGGCCTGGATGTAGACGGCGGCGGTGTCGAGGATGAGCTGCGGCGGGATCTCCGGGATCGGGTCCTTGTAGGGATCGCAGCGGGCGGAGACCCAGCTCCTGACGAAGTCCTTGTCGAAGCTCTCCGGCCGCTCGCCCCTGGCGAAGCGATCCTCGTAGCTCCCCTTCAGCCAGTAGCGGCTCGAGTCCGGCGTGTGGATCTCGTCGGCGAGCACGATCTTGCCCGACTTGTCGGTGCCGAACTCGTATTTGGTGTCGACCAGGATCAGGCCCCGCTTCGCCGCCAGCTCGCGGCCGCGGGCGAACAGCGCGTGGGCATAGTCGGAAAGTACCCGCCACTGGCCGGACGACAACAGGCCGCGGTCGATGATCTCGCCCGCGGTCAGCGGCGCGTCATGGTCGCCCTGCCCGGCCTTGGAGGTGGGGGTGATGATCGTCGCCGGCAGCTTCTGGTTGGGCTGGAGACCGTCGGGCAGCCGGATGCCGTACATCTCGCGCTTGCCCGCCTTGTACATGGTCAGGATCGAGGTGCCGGTGGTGCCGGCGAGATAGTCGCGGACCACGATCTCGACCGGCAGGATGTCGAGGCGACGGCCGATCACGACGTTGGGATCGGGGTAGTCGAGCACGTGGTTCGGGCAGATGTCCTGGGTCGCCTCGAACCAGTAGCGCGCCGTCTCGGTCAGCACCTGGCCCTTGAACGGGATCGCCGCCAGGTTGAGGTCGAAGGCGCTGAGGCGGTCGCTGGAGATCAGGATGCGCCGGCCGTCGGCGAGGTCGTAGTTGTCGCGCACCTTGCCGCGGTAGTGGTTCGGCAGCTCCGGAATCGTCGCGTCGGCGAGAACCAGGTGCGCGCGCGCCTGAAGTGCCGTCATGTCCATGAAAGTCGCCTAACCCGTTCCGCGTGATCGTGCGTCGCGATTGTAGGAGGGTCCGCCCGGGTGGCAAGCTTTGCCGAAGACGAGGAAGGAACGAGCCATGCCTGACGATTCGGTGAAGATCCTCGACAGTTTCCCTCAGAAGGTCCGAGAGGTCTTCAACCTGTGGATCCCGCTGAAGGACGGGAGCCGGCTCGCCGCCCGCATGTGGCTGCCGGCGGATGCCGAATCGAAGCCGGTGCCGGCGGTCCTCGAATACATCCCCTATCGCAAGCGCGACGCCACGGCGCCGCGCGATTCCAAGCTGCATCCATATTTCGCCGGGCACGGCTATGCCGCCGTGCGCGTCGACATGCGGGGATCGGGCGATTCCGACGGCGTGCTCACCGACGAATACCTGAAGCTGGAGCATGACGACGCGCTGGAGGTGATCGAGTGGCTGGCGAAGCAGCCCTGGTGCACCGGCGCGGTCGGGATGATGGGCAACTCCTGGGGCGGCTTCAATTCGCTGCAGGTGGCGGCCCGCCGGCCGGCAGCGCTGAAGGCGATCATCACCTCATGCTCGACCGACGACCGCTATGCCGACGACATCCACTACATGGGCGGCTGCCTGCTCAACGACAACATGAAGTGGGCGGCCAACATGTTCTCCCACAACTCGCGCCCGCCGGACCCGGAGATCGCCGGCAACCGCTGGCACGAGATGTGGCTGGAGCGGCTGGCCGGCAGCGGGCTCTGGATCGAGACCTGGCTGAAGCACCAGCGCCGCGACGCCTTCTGGAAGCACGGCTCGGTCTGCGAGAATTACGCCGACATCCAATGCGCGGTCTTCGCCGTCGGCGGCTGGGCCGACGGCTACACCAACGCGATCCCGCGGCTTATGGAGCATCTCAAATGCCCGCGCATTGCCTGGATCGGCCAATGGTCGCACCAGTATCCGCATGACGCGGCGCCGGGACCGGCCGTCGGATTCCTGCAGGAGGCCGTCCGCTGGTGGGATCACTGGCTGAAGGGCAAGGACACCGGGATGATGAAGGAGCCGATGGTGCGCTCCTACATCCAGGATTACGTGCCGCCGGTCTCTAAGCCGACGCGGATCGAGGGGCACTGGGTCGCCGATCCGTCCTGGCCGCCGCCGGGCGTGAAGACCCGCCGGCTCCATCTCAACCGGGGCACGCTCGGCGAGACGGCGGAGGCCGAGGCCGCGCTCTCGATCCTGTCGCCGCTCACCCCCGGCCATTACGGCCGCTGGTGCGCGCATGGGCGGGGCCCCGACCTTCCGACCGACCAGCGCGAGCTCGACGGCAATTCGCTCAACTTCGATTCGGCACCCTTCACCGAGCGCGTCGAGCTTCTGGGCGCGCCGGTGGTCGAGCTCGACATCGCCTCCGACAAGCCTAACGCGATGATCTGCGTCCGGCTCGGCGACATCGCGCCCGACGGCCGCATCACGCGCGTGAGCTACGGCCTCCTCAACCTCACCCATCGCGACAGCCACGAGTTCCCGGAGGCGCTGGTGCCGGGCAAGCGCTATCGCGTGAAGGTGAAGCTCAACGACATCGGCCAGCGCTTCGAGCCGGGACATCGGCTGCGCGTCTCGATCTCCACCAGCTACTGGCCGATCGCCTGGGTCTCGCCGGCCTCGGCGACGATCACCATCCGCACCGGTGCCAGCCACATCGACCTGCCGATGCGCCCGCCGCAACCCGCCGACGCGAAGCTGAAGCCGCTGCCGCGGGCCGAGCGGCCGGCGGAGCTGCCGGCGAAGATCCTGGAGACCGGCGGCGAGACCCGCGAGGTCATCCGCGACATCGAGACCGGCCGCGTCGTCTCGCATGCGACCGAGGACGGCGGCACCATCCGCTACGACGACACCGGCTGGACCATGCGGGCACGCCAGGACCAGTGGTATTCGATCCTGCCGGACGATCCCTTGTCCGCCCGCGCCGAGGTCGCCTGGACGGTGCGCTTCTGGCGCAACGCGTGGAACGCCGAGACCCGCACCCGCACGGTGCTGACCTCGACCGCGACGCATTTCCAGCTCGCCGCCACCCTCGATGCCTTCGAGGGCGAGAAGCGCATCTTCAGCCGGAGCTGGAACGTGGAGATCCCGCGCGACCACGTGTAGCTCACACGTGTAACCGAGACGTCTCACCGCCGCGGTTGACCCCCGCCCCTGCGACCGGCTAGGGAGGTCTATCCCCGTTCGAGATCTGGAGACGTCATAGCTTGAGGCCCTGTCCGGCCGTCCCCGTCGTCGTCGCTGCCATACCCGCTCCGCCGGCGCGGCCAAGGGCGTTGCCGTGAGACGCGAGACCCATGTGCCGCTGCCGCCGGGCGTGCAGTTCAGGCTGTCGGCGACGGCGCGGCGCGTCAGCCTCCGCGTCGACGCGGCGCTGGGCGTCGTGCTCCTGGTGGTGCCGAAGCGCGTGTCGCTGGTCCGCGCCGCCGCCTTCGCCGAGAAGAACCGCGCCTGGATCGGACGCAAGCTGGCGAGCCTGCCGCCCTCGGTGCCCTTCGCCGACGGGGTCGAGGTGCCGTTGGGCGGCGTGCCCTATGTCGTGCGCCATCGCCCGGGGGTACGCGGCACCGTCTGGCTCGAAGGACGCGAGATCCATGTCGCCGGCGCCATCGAGCATCTCGCGCGCCGCCTCACCGACTGGCTGAAGGCGGAGGCGCGCCGGCAGATCCAGGCGCTGGTCGACCGCCATGCCGAGGCCGTGGGAAAACGCCCGACCCGGATCACGCTCCGCGACACCACCACGCGCTGGGGCAGCTGCACGCCGACCGGACGGCTCGCCTTCTGCTGGCGCCTGATCCTGGCCCCGGTCGACATCATGGATTACGTCGTCGCCCATGAGGTGGCGCATCTGGTCGAGCTCAACCACGGCCCGCGCTTCTGGCGCCTGGTGGCCCGCCTGGTGCCGGACATCGATCATCCGCGACGCTGGCTCGGCGATCACGGCATTCGCCTCCACCGCTACGGATGACCGCCGCGTCCGCGCCCCGTTCCGGCTGGCCGGTCAACCTGCTGTTGACCGGCCTGGTCGCCTTCCAGGCGATCTCGACCGATCTCTACCTGGCCTCGCTGCCGACCATGCAGCGCGTCTTCGAAACCGACGAGGCCCGGGTCCAGCTCACCTTGAGCGTCTTCCTGCTGGGCTCGGCGGTGATGCAGCTGGCCTATGGCCCGATCTCCGACCGCTTCGGCCGCCGGCCGGTGCTGCGCTTCGCCATCGCGCTCTATGTTCTCGCCAGCCTCGCCTGCGCGCTGGCGCCGACCATCGAGGCGCTGATCCTGTTCCGCCTGCTGCAGGCGATCGGCAGCTGCGCCGGCGTCACGCTCGGCCGCGCGGTCGCGCGCGATCTCTATGCGCCGACGGTCGCGGCCAAGGTGCTGGCCTATATGGCATCGGCGATGGCGATCGCGCCGATCCTCGGCCCGATGCTGGGCAGCTGGATGACCGTCGCCTTCGGCTGGCAGGCGAATTTCCTCTTCCTCTCCGCCTTCGGCGCGCTCTGCCTGATCGGCCTCTACACGCTCCTGGACGAAACCAACCTCCGGCGGGACGCGACGGCGACGTCGCCGAGGCGCATCCTCGCCAACTACGCCCGCCTGCTCGGCGACCGCACCTACCTGGGATACGCTTTCGCCGTCACCCTCTCCTATTGCGGCATCTTCTGCTTCATCTCCGGATCCAGCTTCACGCTGATCGGCGTGCTGGGATTGCCGACCGCGTATTTCGGCTTCTGCTTCGGCGCCGCGGCGGCGGGATACTCGGCCGGCGCGCTGATGGCCGGGCGCCTGATCGCGCGCTTCGGCATTCAGCGGATGGTGACGGCGGGAACGCTGCTGTCCGCGGCCTTCGGGCTCCTCGGCGCCGCGCTTGCCTGGGCCGGGATCGAAACGGTGGCCGCGGTGCTGCTGCCCTTCATCGTGGTGATGGTCGGGATCGGGCTGGCGCTGCCGGCGGCGATCGCTGGCGCGATCGGCCCGTTCCCGCAGATGGCCGGTGCCGCGTCCGCGATGGTGGGCTTCCTCCAGCTCGGCGTGGCGGCCGCCGTCGGCATCGGCGTCGGCCATCTCCTCGACGGCACGACGCGGCCGATGATGACCGCGATCGCCCTGGTCACGCTCGCCGACCTCGTCCTCTTCTGGGCGCTGGTTTTGAAGGCGCCGAAGGCGTCTTGATTCCGGCTAGCAGCCGTTCGAGATCCTCGGTCTTGATCAGCGCCTCGTCGAGCTTCTCGATCGGCCACTCCATATATTTGAGCCGGGTCATCCTCTCGAAAAGCGAACGGTTCTCCCGGAAGAGCTCGAGCCGCGCTGCGTCGGTTGCCTGACGAAGCCGGAAGTGATCGTCCAGCGTTTCCCGGCTGACCGCACAGCGGACCGACTCGCCATTCGCCTCGCCTCGAAATGTCACGACATCGCGTGCGGAATCGTACCTGGCGACGGGCGCCGCAAAAGTGAGGTCGAGGCCGTCGACGACGGAGCGTGCCATGCCGACGCTCTTCAACAGAGAGTCCCGCACGTCCGCGGGGATCAACGCCATGCTCTCGCCGAGAAGCTTCCGCCATTTCGGACCACGGCCATAGGCTTCCACCCACGCGGATTTGAGCTCATGCGGCCGCTTGCGGATCAGCGCTTCCAACAGGCTGGATGCTTGCTGGACGTCCTTGTCGCTTTTGGCGGCGCCCGGGCGGCGGCGCCTGGCGACGATGAGCTTGTGAACGGCATAGCGCTGCGGCGCGGGAACGGTGACGTAGATACCCGTGCCATGAAGGACAACCGCTGGCTCGGGATCGCGGATGAGGAAGGCCAGGAACCGGAGCTGAGCCGCGTCCGTATGAAATGCCGGCAAGGAGGCGGGCTGGTCGGTGTCCGGGCCTCTGTTGGGTGTGAGAAAGTCGACCCGGAGCCCGTTGGCCGCCCGATACTTTGTCGTTCGACGATTGTCGGTCTGCTCCGAAACCGGCCGAAAGGACGCGTCTACCTCCCAGAGGATCTCCAGGGCCGTTGGCGTCTTATCTTCGACGGCAACCGACACGGCCGCGAACTGTGCGATGTCGACATCTTCGGTTTGGAGCCCGGCAACAGGCAGACGCATGCCGAGCATGGCCGCGTAGGTCTGATACGCCGACGTCCCGACGAGCACCCCGCGCAGGCGGAAGACACCGGCCTTCGCGAGCGCCGCCACGATCTCCCCGATTTCAGGCTGCGGGCTCGGCAGATGACCGGATCGAACGAGTGTCGAGACTAGACTCTGCCGGTCGCGCCGATCCTGGCGGTCTCTCTTGTGATGCTTGATGCGATCGAGGAGTTCCGGCGTTTCCGGACCGACGTAACGCTGGGCGCGGCCCTTCTGGGTCGACATCTGGAAATACCAGTAGCGCCGCCCCCGGACGGTTTTCGGGACGAAGGTTCCGTCTTCGGCGAACGCCTCGTCGAAGGCGTCCGAAGCAGCCCGATCCACCAGTTCCGCATAGAGCGTCTGTAATGCGAGGGGGACATCGGCAGCCATCAGGCCCTCGTGTTATACGCAATCCGCTGACTGCGTATAACACGAACAAACCTCGCGACCAAGATCGTTATACGCAAATTGCGCTTTGCGTATAACTCTGACAGGTCAGTCCGCCAGCGTGCTCTTCAGCATCCAGGCGTGTTTGTCGTGGCTCTCGGTGCGGGTGATCAGCAGGTCGGCGGTCGCCTCGTCGCCGGCCTTCTGCGCGCTGGCGAGCGCCGCCTTGATCGTCTTCAGCGCCGCCTGATGCCCGTCATAGAGTTCGCGCACCATGGCGTTGGCTTCGAGGTTGCCCTTGGCTTCGGGAATCGTGCTGAGGCGGGCGAGCGCGGACGACGCGCTGGGGGGCGTTCCGCCGATGGCGCGGATGCGCTCGGCGATTACGTCCAGCGCCGTCCAGATCTCGTTGTACTGGGCGCCGAACATCTCGTGCAGCGAGAAGAAGGTCGGGCCCTGGACGTTCCAGTGGAAGGCGTGGGTCTTGAAGTAAAGCGCGTAGGAATCCGCCAGCACTTTGGTCAGCGCATCGGCAACGGCATCGGCCTTCGGCATGCTCTCTCTCTCCACCTTTGGAATAATTCCAGGCTAGCAGGTAGATGGTTACCGCTGGAAGTCGGATCAAGTCTGACAGCGCGCGCCGGCGCCGGCATTGACCGGGATCAAGCCCGGCCTAGTCCTTGCCCTGCGGCCCGACATTGGCGGGCGGCGCGCCGCGCGGGGCGCCGCCGGCCGGAGACGTGATCGCCCGCCAGGGCGCGTACCAGGGGGCCGGGGCCGCCGGGGCCGCGGCGATCTCCCCGCCCGACGGCATCTTCAGCGGCTTCGGCGGCAAGCCCTCGCTCGCCTTCTTCATGAACGCGCCCCACAGCTCGGCCGGAAGCGCGCCGCCGGTGACGCCCTTCATCGGCTGGCCGTCATCGTTGCCGAACCAGACACCGGTCGTCATGTCGGCGGTGAAGCCCACGAACAGCGCGTCCTTGGAGTTCTGGGTGGTGCCGGTCTTGCCGGCGGCCGGACGGTCGAGCCGGGCCGCGCGTCCGGTGCCGGCCTGGACGACGTTGCTCAGCATCTCGGTCATGCGGCGCGCATTTTCCGGCGACATCACCCGCTCGGTCGCCGCCTGGCGGCGGTAGAGCACGCGGCCTCCGGTATCGCGGACCTCGCTGATGCCGAAGGCATGGACCGACTCGCCGCCGGTGGCGAAGGCGCCATAGGCCTGGGTGAGGTCGAGCAGCGTCACCTCGCTGGTGCCGAGCGCCAGGCTGGGGTTGTCGTCGAGCGCCTGCGGGATGCCCAGCCGATGGGCGACGTCGATCACGCGTGAACGCCCGGCGCGCTCGGAGACGCGGACCGCGACCGTGTTTATCGACTGGGTGACGGCGTCCGACACCCGCATCGGTCCGCGGAACTTGCGGTCGAAGTTCGACGGGCTCCAGGTGCCCATGGTCAACGGCGCATCGTCGACGATCGTCTCCGGCCCGATGCCGGCTTCCAGGCCGGCGAGATAGACGAAGGGCTTGAAGGCCGAGCCCGGCTGGCGGAGCGCCTGGGTCGCGCGGTTGAACTGGCTGTCGCGGTAGTCGCGGCCGCCGACCATGGCGAGCACGCGGCCGTCGGGTCCGAGCGCCACCAGCGCCGCCTGGCTGGCGTCCAGCCTTTCGCCGTTCTTCGCCAGGATCGCCTCGACCTCGGCCTCGGCGATGCGCTGGAGCTTCGGGTCCAGCGTCGTCGTCACCACCAGGTCGCGGTCGACATAGCCGATCTGCGATCCGACCTGGTCCAGCACCCAGTCGACGAAGTAGCGCCCGCCGAGCCCGCTCGCGGCATAGCTGCCGCGCCCGACCGGAAGGCGCTTCGCCTTCTCCGCATCCGTCTCGGTCAGGTAGCCGGCATCGACCATGTTGGCCAGCACCTGCTCGGTGCGAAGCCGCGCGCGCTCGGGATTGGCCGACGGGCTGTAGCGCGCCGGCGCCTTCAGGAGGCCGGCGATCAGCGCGCTCTCGTAGACGTTCAGGTCCTTCGGGTCCTTGGCGAAGTAGCGCTCGGAAGCGGCGGCGACGCCGAAGGTGCCGGCGCCGAGATAGACCCGGTTGAGGTAGATGGTGAGGATCTGCTCCTTGGTGAAGCGCCACTCGAGCCAGACCGCCAGGATCAGCTCCTGGATCTTGCGTCCGTAGCTGCGCTCGCTGGTGAGGAACAGGTTCTTGGCCAGCTGCTGGGTGAGCGTCGAGCCACCCTGGCGGATGGCGCCTTCGCGGAGGTTGACCACCAGCGCGCGCACCAGGCCGATCGGGTCCAGGCCGAAATGGCCGAAGAACCGCCGGTCCTCGGTCGCCAGCACCGCCTGCGGCAGACTCTGCGGCAGCTCCGCCAGCTTGACCGGCCGGCCATGGACCTCGCCCGAGCTCGCAAACACCGTCCCGTCGGCGAGTGCCAGGCGGATCGAGGGCTTGCGGCCGGTCTCTTCCAGGCCGGAGATGTCGGGAAGGGTGAAGGCGAAATAGGCGACGATGGCGGCGACGACGACGCCGCCCCAGATCGCCGCGACCAGACCCCAGCGCAGCAGCGCGCCCAAGATCGGACCCATCCGGAAGGCCGGACGGCCGCGGCGCTTGCGCTGGGGGGTTCGAGCCCGGGAGCCGCTCGTCGCGATGGCCATGGGCTCCCGGATATCATGATTCGCGCGCACGCCGGAATCTTGCGCGGGAATGAGGCGGTTTGACGGCGTGACGGCATTGCCGGACGCAGATGACGGATCGTTAGGCATGATTTAACCAAGCTGGATTAAGGTGGTGTGGTCGGGCCCGAGGCGCCCGGCCCCAGCCATCGGATCTAAGCAAACGGATTTGGCGAGATGTCGGCAGCGATCATGGAAACCCGGGCCCCCAAGGTCCCGTTCCGGGTCAAGCTCTTCGCCTGGTGGCGGGGCTACGACCCCGCCGACGTCTATCCGGGCGATCCGGTGGAGCTCGAATTCGATACCAGGCGGCGCAGCCCGGATGCCCAGGTCGCGGGCGTCGCCAAGACCAGCAAGACCCAGGTGCCGCTATGGACCGCCGACCGCATCCAGGTGGTCGAGCGCCTGTGGGGACCCGGCCTGCACACGCCGGGCGGCGACGAGCACATCAAGACGCTGGTGAAGCCGTTCGGCCTCAATCCGACGATGACCGTGCTGGATCTCGGCGCCGGTCTCGGCGGCTGCGCCCGCGTCATGGCCAAGGATTTCGGCTCGTGGGTCACCGGCATGGAGCAATGGCCGGTGCTGGCCGAAGCCGGGATGGAGCGCTCGCGCATGGCGGGCCTCGAGAAGAAGGCGCCGATCGAGCTCTACGATCCCGAGACCACGGTGCTGAAGCCCCGCGGCTACAACTGCGTCTTCGCCAAGGAGGCGTTCTTCACGCTCGCCGACAAGGCGCGCCTGTTCGATTCGATCAACCAGTCGCTCAGGCCCGGCGGCCAGCTCTGCTTCACCGACTACGTGATGCCCGACGCCGCGCGGGCGACACCCGCGGTCGACGCCTGGATGAAGAGCGAGCCGCTCCGTCCCTTCCCCTGCTCCTCACAGGACACCCTCGACCTGCTCGCCCACAACCAGCTGGAAGTGCGCATCGCCGAGGACATCACCGACATGCACCAGAGCCTGATCCTGCAGGGCTGGCGCGACCTGACCCAGGCTCTGGCCCCCGGCTCGGTCGCGCCCGAGACCGTGCCGCACCTGGTCCAGGAGGCGGAGCTGTGGGCGAGACGCGGCGCCGTATTGCGGTCCGGCGACATCCGGGTCTACCGTTTCTATGCGACCAAGGCGGGCGAAGCGATCTGCTGATCCCTTTCTTCCGCCGACCCTTCACATGAAAGACGGACGGCGGATGCTCAAGGACAGGCGCGGACTCGACGTTTCCACGGACAGCGCCGAGGCGGTGGCCTTGCTCGACGACGCGGTCGACGGCTACGTCACCTTCCATGTCGACACCACCAGACGGCTCGCCGATTCCCTCAAGGCCGATCCGGAGTTCTTCCTCGGCCACACGCTGAAGGGCGGCATGGCGCTGCTCTCCTTGAACGCGAAGAATCTCGACCGCGCCAAGGCGGCGCTGGAGAAAGCGGCATCGCTCGCCGCCAGCGCGACGCCGCGCGAGCGCCGGCATCTGGAAGCGTTCGGCGCCTGGGCCGAGGGCGATCTCGACCGCGCGCTCCGCGCCTGGGAGTCGATCCTCGCGGTACATCCAACCGATCTGCTGGCGCTGCGCCTTGCCCATTTCCATTACTTCTGGCTCGGACGTTCCGCCCGCATGCTGGACTCGGTCGTCGCTGCCAAGCGCGGCTGGAGCAGCGACACGCCCGGGCGCAGCTGGCTCGCCTCGATGGAGGCCTTCGGCCGCGAGGAATGCGGCGAGTACGAGGAGGCCGAGCATCTGGCGCGCGAGGCCGTTGCCTACGATCCGTCGGATCGCTGGGGCGTGCATGCGGTCGCCCATGTGCTGGAGATGCAGGGCCGCGCCGCCGAGGGCATGGCGTGGCTCGACCAGAACGTCGGCTGCTTCGAGGGCGCCAACAACTTCGCCTTCCACCTGACCTGGCACCACGCACTGATGCAGCTGGAGAAGGACGGGCCGGAGGGACTGCTCGACTGGTACGACACGCGCGTCCGCGATCTCTCGTCGCCCTTGGTGCAGGCGCTTCCCGATCTCTACATCGACCTGCAGAACGCCGCCTCGCTGCTCTGGCGCCTCGAGCATCTCGGCGTCGACGTGGGATCGCGCTGGACCGAGCTCGCCGACAAGGCCGAAGGGCGCATCGGCGACGGCTCCAACCTGTTCACCTTGCCGCATCTGGCGATGGCGCTGGCGGCCGATGGCCGCTTCGCTGCCGCGGATCGGCTGATCGAAGCGATCGGCGCGATGGACGGCGCGACCTTGGGACCCGTCGCCAGCGGCCTGGCGCAGCCGGTCTGCCGCGCCGCGGTCCATCACCGGCGCGGCGAATGGAAGGACGTGGTCCGCCTGATGATGCCGTTGCGCGGCGATCTCTGGCGGCTCGGCGCCAGCCATGCGCAGCGCGACGTCCTCTGGCAGATGCTGGTCGACGCCGCCCGCAAGGCCGGCGACACGCAAGCCGTCGCGGCACTGATGATCGAGCTGACGGCGAGCCGCCCGGTCGCGGCCGAGCAGCGCCGCGCCTACGTCCGCGCCGCCTGAGGGCGATAGACCACCGCGTAGACGGCAAGCCCGGTCGCGGCCGCGATCAGTCCGGCGAAGATCACGTCGGAGAGGAAGTGGCCGCCCGCCGCCATGCGGGCGACGGCCATGATTCCTCCGAGCGCCAGGCCCGGCACCAGCGCGAGCAGGCGCCGGCGGCGCACCAGCAGCGCCAGCACCACCAGGCCGAAGCCCATGGCGACCTCGCCCGAGGCGAAGGAGCAGTTGCGCCGGCACTGGTCCGTAGGCTTGAGCGCCGGGGTGAAGACGCGGTCCCGGCCGAACTCGACGATCTGCGAGGGGCGTGCTCGGCCCCAGTGATCCTTGAAGCCGAGATTGACGATAAGCCCGGTGCCGAGCGCCATGGTGAGCACCAGCACCAGCGCCGCGCGCCCCCCGCCCGGCCGGCCGATCAGGCGGCCGAGCAGCCAGAACAGGATCGCCACCACCGGCGCACCGAAGGCGAGGATCGCAGCGAGGCGCCGGAACCCTTCGACGCCCGGATGATCGGAAGCGATCCAGCGGCCGTCCTGGAAGAACAGGCGCGCGGCCCAGAGATCGATCTCCGGCCACAGGGTGAAGACGATCCCGGCAAGAAGGAAAAGAGCGCCGAGCGTGAGCACCCAGATCCGGATGACCGCTCCTGGGCTAGCGCTGCTCATACCCACGGAACCCTTCGAGCAGGAACAGGTGATGGGTGCGGTCGACGTCGCGGTAGAGCGGCCGGCCGGCGGTGCCGAGCGGCGTCACCTTGGCGAAGCGCGAGGTGACGTCGTCGGGGTTGCGGGTCGGCGTCGCCAGCAGGACGGGCGCGGAGGCATGGTCGCGGAGATCGGCGGTCAGGTCCCAGTGGTCGCGGATGCGGCCCGACGGGTTCCACTTGGCCCAGGCCTTGGGGCGGGCCCAGTAGATCATCGTCGCCAGGTCCATGCGGTCTTCCATCAAGAGGACCGCGCCCGGATGCCGTTCCAGCTCGCGCGCGACGTCGCGGCCGAGCGATCGCCAGCCTTCAAGCCGCTTGTATGGATCGGTGCGGCCGGTGAGCTCGATGCCGGCGAGACGCGCGAAGCGGTGGTAGTCCGCCATGACGACGGCCCCGGCGAGATGCATGGCGAAGGCGGTCATGAGGAGCCAGGCGCGGCCGCGCCCGATCGCCCAGGCCACCACCAGCACCGTCGCCGAGACATAGAGCGGTGCCGCCCAGTTGGCGTTGGCGCGCGACAGGAAGGCGACGACCACCATCATCAGGGCGAGCGGCAGGAACACGGAGAGGAGCAGCCGCGAGCGCCGGTCGGCGAAAAGCAGCCACGGCCGGGCCAGCGCCACGAGAAGGATGGCGAAGGGGATCGGCCCGAAGACGCCGAACTGGCTCAGGATGAATTCGACGCCCTTGAACGGGCTGGACAGGGCACCTGAGAGATTGGCGTTGTCGGCGGTGTGGCGATAGCTGACGAAGCTGTGCTGCAGGTTCCAGATCAGGTTCGGCAGATAGATGAGGAACGCGATCGCCGCCGCCAGTACCGGCCCCTGCCAGGAAAGCCGCCGGCGCTCTTCGGGGCTCACAAGGAAGAACAGCGCCAGGCCCACCGGGAACATCATCATGGCGTATTTCGCCAGCGTGCCCAGGCCGACGACGAGGCCGAGCAGGATCCACCAGCGCGTCTCCCCGCTCTCGCCCAGGCGCACGCCGGCATAGAGCGCCGCCGACCAGAACAGCAGCAGGAACGGGTCGGTCGAGATCAGCTGCGAGGAGAGGAAGACCCCGGGCAGGGTCACGTAGATGAGCGCCGACCAGACGCCGACGCGCTCGCCATAGAGCCGGCGGCCGGCGGCGAAGAGGATGAGCGCGGTGAGGCCGTGCGCGACCGGCGAGGCGACACGCACGCCGAAGGTGCCGTCGCCGAAGATGTGCGTGGTGACGCCGATGATCCAGGCGACCAGAGGCGGCTTCGAGTAGTAGCCGAGATCGGGAGTGAGCGACCACACCCAGTACTGGGCCTCGTCGCCGGAAAGATCGAAGCGGTCCTGGGCCAGCACCCAGATGCGGACCAGCGTGGCGAGGGCGACGAGGGCGAGGGCGAGGCCCCCCACCCTAACCCTCCCCCACGAAGGGGGGAGGGGATACGACGCCTCGTACCCCCTCCCCCTTGATGGGGGAGGGAGGGGTGGGGGTGATCCGCTGGCCGTCACGCCGCCTCGGCCTGGCGCTCGCGGTAGATGAGCCAGAGGTTGCGGGCATAGACGACGAGGCCGCCGGCTTGCCCGGCAATGATCACCGGATCCATGCGGTGGATGGCGTAGGCCAACAGCGTCACGCCGCCGAGAACCGAGAAGATCCAGAAACCGAGGGGAATGATGCTGCGTCCCACCTTCTCGCTCATCACCCATTGGATGAGGAAGCGGGCCGAGAACAGCGCCTGGCCGGCGAAGCCGATCGCCAGCCAGATCGGCTCGATGTCGAAGCTCATTTAGGTCTCTTCTCTCGCGTCGATGGGAAGGCGGGAGCGGCGGATCAGCCACCATACGCCGAGGAGGTCGAGCAGGCCGGCGCGAAGCCGGCCGAGATTGGTGTAGTTGGATTGCCCCGCCCCGCGCGGGCGATGGTTGACCGGCACCGACACCACGCGGGCGCCGTGACGGCGGGCCAGCGCCGGAAGGAAGCGGTGCATATGGTCGAAATAGGGGAGCTCGAGGAAAAGCTCGCGGCGGAAGATCTTGATGCCGCAGCCCGAGTCCGGGGTCTCGTCCTTGAGCAGGCCGCCCCGGATTCGGTTGGCGAGGCGCGACGCGATCTTCTTGGATGCCGTGTCTTTCCGCTGGACCCGGTGGCCGGCGACCATGTCGGGCCGGGGCTCGACGTCCAGCCTCGCCCACATGGCCGGCAGGTCGGCCGGGTCGTTCTGGCCATCGCCGTCGAGGGTGGCGATCCAGGCCCCCTTCGCCCGCCTGACCCCGGTCCAGACCCCGGCGCTCTGGCCACGATTGGCAGCATGGCGGATCACACGGAGCCGCGGCAGGCGGGATTTGGCCGCCTTTAGCCTCTCTAAGGTGGCGTCCGACGATCCATCATCAACCACCAGTATCTCGAAATCGAAACGGCCGGCCAGGGCCGCCTCGACCTCGTCGACCAGGGGCACGATGTTGTCGGCCTCGTTCTTGACCGGAATGACGACGGAGAGCTGCATCGGATGCTGCGGGTCTGGGGCGGCCCGGCTTGTCGCATGACGGCCCCGGGATGACAACCGCGGCCAGCCTTGCCTTGCGGTTGTTCAGGCAACGGTCTACTGTCCATTTATTGTGAGTGTCCAGCTTCCCCAGGCCCCGCCGCCGATTCCGCAGGTGAGTGCGTTCACTGCGCGTCCGGTGGAAGTGCGCGAGCCCGCCGCCCGCACGGTGACGCGGACGGCCGTCGGCTCCTCGCGCGAGGCGCAGGAAAACCGCGACGATCGCAACAACCGCGCCGAGACGACCGAGAACAACCGCGTCGCCGACCAGTCGCGCTCGGTACGATCCGCCCCCCGCGGCGGCCGCGGCGCCAACGTCGACATCGAAGCGTAAGGCTTCCCTCTCCCCCTCGACGACGGCCCGGCCCTCCCCGACGGAGGGCTTTTTCATGTCAACCTCTCGTGCCCATCGAGGCGATCAACCCGTCGACCGTCGGATCTTGAACCGCAGGATGGGGCCGTTCCAGGCGGCGGAGCTGTGCTCGGTCTCCTCGACATTCTCGACCCGCGGATGGCGCCTGACCGCGTTCCGCCAGAACACCAGCGCGCCGACGTTCTTTCGCGCCACCGCCGCCTCCCATTGGCCCGGATAGCCGCTGAAGATCGCGGTCGCGGCGACGGTCCCGACCCCGTCCCGCCGGTATTTCCGGACGATGAAGAATTCGGCCATGTTGCGGTCGATGGGAAGGCCGCTGTGCGAAGACGCGTTCAGCAGCGCGAATCCGATCAGGTTGCCACCGAGCCTCAGCAGCAGCGGGACATGGCCCGCGTCGCGCCAATAGGCATCCAGCGGATAGGGCTCGAACCGGCCGTCGCTCGCGAGTTCGCCCTTCGACGTCCTGGCCCAGTGCTCGGAGAAGTCGTGGACGTAGAGCTGCATCAGGTTCTCGAGCGTCGCCCGCTCACCGGGCCCCGCGACCGCTGCATCGAAATCGGCCATATCCCCGCCCTCGTCTTGCTCGCGGAGGCTTGTCGCCGGCCCAGCGCTCCGGCGCAAGGGCGGCGGCGTCAGCCCTTCGCCGCCTCGCGTCTCTCACGCGCCAGGAGCGCTTCCTTCCGCTTCGCCCCCCAACGATATCCCCCGACCTGGCCGTCGTCGCGCACCACCCGATGGCAGGGAACGACCAGCGGCACCGGGTTGGCGGCGCAGGCGTTGGCCACGGCGCGGACGGCCTTCGGATTGCCGATGCGCGCCGCCACGTCCTTGTAGCTGGCGGTCGTGCCGGCGGGGATGCGCTGCAGTTCCTGCCAGACGCGGCGCTGGAAGGCGGTCGCGCGCACGTCGAGCGGCAGCGAGAGATGCGGCAGCTTGCCGGAGAGGTGGCGGACGATCGGCTCGACGAAGGCGCCGAGACCGGATTCGTCGCGGCTCAACGAGGCGCCGGGGAACTCGCTCTGGAGTGCGCGGGAGAGAACGCCCTCGTCGTCGCCGAGCGCGATCATGCAGACGCCGCGCGCGGTCGCCGCCACCAGGAGCAGGTCGAGCGGCGATTTCCGGATGGCGAAGCGGACCGCCTCGCCGACGCCGCCCTTGCGATATCGCGCCGGCGTCATGCCGAGCTCGGCCTGGGCCTTCTCGTAGAGACGGCTGGCGGAGCCGTAGCCGGCGCCGTACATGGCCTGGGCCACCGGCTCGCCCTTCTTCAGGTCGGCCTTCAGCCGCTCGACGCGCCGGGCCTCGCCATAGGCGCGCGGGCTGACGCCGACGATCTCGGTGAAGAGGCGCTGCAGGTGGTGCGGGCTCATGCCCACCGTCCGGCCGAGCGTCGGCAGCGTCGGGATGCTGTCGGCCGCATCGATGGCGCGGGCGGCCTTCCGGACCGCTGCCATGCGCGGATCTGCGGCCTCCGCCCGGTCGGGCCGGCAGCGCTTGCAGGCCCGGTAGCCGGCATGAGCGGCCGCCTCCGGCACCGGATAGAAGCGGACATTCTCCCGCTTCGGCCGGCGCGCCGGGCATGACGGCTTGCAGTAGATGCCGGTCGAGGTGACGGCGACGACGAAGCTGCCGTCGGCGTCGGCGTCGCGGGCCTCGAACTGGGTCCAGAGCTGGTTCGAATCCATGGCGGTCTCCATGGCCTATACCTAGGGGCCCCTGGCCCCCTTAGCTATCCGATGCTTGCGCCGAATAGGTCTTCTTTGGTGTCACGCAACCGTCATAAGATGGCAAGAGCCGCGCCACAAAAAGGCCGCATAACAAGGGCCGACCAGGCCGCACTCTAGGGAGACATGCTCATGATATCTCGCCGGAACATCATCGCCGCCCTCACCGGAGCCGTCTTCGGGCTCTCGGCCGGCGCCGCCAGCGCCCAGACCGAGATCCAGTGGTGGCACGCCATGGGCGGCAACCTCGGAGATGCGGTCAACGCGCTGGCCGACCAGTTCAACAAGGAGCAGAAAGACTAGGGCGTGTCCTCAATTAGAGGATTCCCAAGAGTAGAGATGCGTGATTCATAGGAGGTCGGCCTGAAGGGGGGGCTGACCGATGCGACGTTATGGCTTGCGTGATGACCAGTGGGATCGGATCAAGGATTTGCTGCCCGGTCGCGCGGGGCATGTCGGGGTGACGGCGAAGGACAACCGGCTGTTCATCGAGGCGGTGCTGTATCGGTATCGTGCCGGCGTTCCGTGGCGTGACCTTCCGGAACGGTTCGGCGATTGGAAGGCTGTGCATACGCGGTTCACCCGATGGGGTGAGGGCGACGTCTGGGCGCGGGTCTTCCGGCACTTGAGCAGCGAGACCGACAACGAGTACGCGATGATCGACAGCACCATCGTGCGCGCTCACCAGCACAGCGCCGGCGCGCCAAAAAAAACGGCGCAGACGAAGCGATCGGGCGCAGCAAAGGCGGGTTGAGCACGAAGATCCACGCGCTGGTCGACGCGCTCGGCAACCCGATCGGGTTCCTGCTCACCCCTGGACAGGCGCATGACCTGGCGGGTGCTGACGCGCTTCTGCCGCTGGTCGTCGCCGACATCGTGATCGCCGACAAGGCGTTCGATGCCGATGCCCGCGTGATCGAACCGCTTGCCGCCGCCAATAAGATCGCCGTCATCCCGCCGAAGAGCAACCGCACGACGCCGCGTCAATATGATAAAGAACTCTACAAAGCTCGGCATCTCATCGAAAATTTCTTCTGCAAGCTCAAGCAGTTCCGAGCCATCGCCACGCGCTACGACAAACGTGCCAGAAACTTCCTCGCCGCAATCTATCTGGCCTCGATCGCCATTTGGCTTAATTGAGGACACGCCCTACAAGGTAAACGCTGTCTTCAAGGGCTCGTACACCGAGACCCTGACCGCGGCGACCGCGGCCTTCCGCGCCAAGCAGGGCCCGCACATCGTCCAGGTGTTCGAGGTCGGCACCGCCAGCATGATGGCGGCCAAGGGCGCGGTCTATCCGGTCCACCAGCTGATGGCCGACACCAAGGAGAAGTTCGACCCGAAGAGCTTCATCGGCCCGGTCTACGGCTACTACTCGACCACCGACGGCAAGCTCCTGTCGATGCCGTTCAACTCCTCGACCCCGGTGTTCTACCGGAACAAGGAGATGATGAAGAAGGCCGGGCTCGATCCGGAGAAGGCGCCGGCGACCTGGCCGGAGCTGATCGAGATGTCGAAGAAGGTCGTGGCCTCCGGCGCCAAGTGCGGCTTCACCTCGCAGTGGCAGACCTGGGCCTTGATCGAGAACTTCGGCGCGCTGCATAACCTGCCCTACGCCACCAAGGCCAACGGCTTCGGCGGCGCCGACATCGAGCTGAAGTTCAACAGCCCGAACCACGTCAAGCACATCCAGGCGCTGCTCGACATGACCAAGGACAAGTCCATGGTCTATGGCGGCCGCGAGGGCAAGTCGACGGCGCTGTTCACCGCCGGCGATTGCGCCTTCCACATCGCCTCCTCGGCGACCGCGTCGGCGATCGACAAGGCGCTCGGCGCCGGCACCGCCGGCATCTCGATGATGCCCTACTGGCCCGACATCAAGGCCAAGCCGCAGAACTCGATCATCGGCGGCGCCACCCTCTGGGTGCTTAAGGACAAGCCGAAGGCCGATTATGTCGGCGTCGCCAAGTTCCTGACCTTCCTCTCCCGCGCCGACATCCAGGCGAAATGGCACCAGGAGACGGGCTACGTTCCCGTCACCATCGCCGCCGCCGAGATGACCGCCAAGGCCGGCTTCTACGAGAAGAATCCCGGCCGCGACATCGCGGTGAAGCAGCTCGAGCTCAACCCGCCGACCGAGAACTCGAAGGGTCTCCGCATCGGCAACTTCGTGCAGATCCGCGACGTGGTCGACGAGGAGCTGGAAGCGGTTTGGGCCGGCACGAAGACTCCCAAGGTCGCGCTCGACGACGCGGTCAAGCGCGGCAACGAGCTGATCAAGCGCTTCGTCGCCGCCAACAAGTAAGGCAATTCAGCCCCCTCTCCCGGCGAAGCCGGGGGAGGGTTGGGGAGGGGGCGCGAGCAAGGCGAGCGGTGCGGACGTAGCGAGAAGAGGCTCGCTTCGCTCGCGCCCCCTCCCCTCCCTCCCCCGCGCTACGCGCGGGAGAGGGGGCAAGAAGCCATCAACGGATGATCCAGCAGCCCTGAACGATGGAAAAGCGCGTCACCTTCGATCAGAAGACGCTGCCCTATCTGCTGGTCCTGCCGCAGATCATCATCACCATCGTCTTCTTCTTCTGGCCGTCGGGACAGGCGATCTGGCAGTCGATGCTGCTGGAGGACGCCTTCGGCGGCAACACTCAGTTCGTCTGGTTCGAGAACTTCGAGGCGCTGTTCAGCGAAGCCGCCTATTTCAACTCGGCGCTGCTGACACTGGGATTCAGCGCCGCGGTCGCCGGGCTCGGCCTTGCCTTCTCGCTGCTGCTGGCGGTGATGGCGGATCGCATCATCCACGGCGCCGGCATCTACAAGACCTTCCTGGTGTGGCCCTACGCGGTCGCGCCCGCCGTCGCCGGCGTGCTGTGGGGCTTTCTCTTCAACCCCTCGGTCGGCATCGTCGCCTGGGCGCTCAAGGTGGTGGGCTACGAGTTCAACTACGTCCTCAACGGCGGCCAGGCGCTGCTGCTGGTCGTCCTCGCCGCGGTCTGGGGCCAGGTGAGCTACAACTTCCTCTTCTTCCTCGCAGGCCTGCAGTCGATCCCGAAGTCGCTGATCGAGGCGGCCGCGATCGACGGCGCCGGGCCCGGCCGGCGGTTCTGGACCATCATCTTTCCGCTCTTGTCGCCGACCGGCTTCTTCCTGCTGGTGGTCAACGTCATCTACGCCTTCTTCGGCACCTTCGGCGTCGTCGACGCGCTGACCAAAGGCGGCCCCGCCAAGGCGACCGAGATCCTGGTCTTCAAGGTCTACAACGACGGCTTCCGCGGCGGCGACCTCGGCAGCTCGGCGGCACAGTCGGTGATCCTGATGGCCGTGGTGATCCTGCTCACCGTCGTCCAGTTCCGCTTCATCGAGCGGAAAGTCCATTACTGAGGGCATGATGGTCGAGAACAGGCCCTGGCTCACGATCCTCAGCCATTTCGTCGTCATCGTCGGCGTGCTGATCATCGCCTTTCCGGTGTGGATGACCTTCGTCGCATCCACCCATGACGCCGGGACGATGCTGCGCTCGCCGGTGCCGCTGCTGCCCGGGCCCTACCTGATCCAGAACTACACCGAGGTCCTGACCCAGGGTTACGCCCGCGCCGGCGCCGTCCCGCTCACCACCGCCTTGATGAACAGCCTGGTGATGGCGCTCGGCATCTGCATCGGCAAGATCGCCATCTCGATCATCGCCGCCTTCGCCATCGTCTATTTCCGCTTTCCGTTCCGGATGTGGTTCTTCTGGGCGATCTTCGTCACCCTGATGCTGCCGGTCGAGGTGCGCATCGTGCCCACCTACGGCGTCGTCGCCGGGCTCGGCATGATCGACACCTATTCAGGGCTGATCATCCCGCTGATCGCCTCCGCGACGGCAACGTTCCTGTTCCGCCAGTTCTTCTTGAGCGTGCCGGACGAGCTCGCCGAGGCGGCCCGCGTCGACGGCGCCGGCCCGATGCGCTTCTTCTTCGACATCCTGCTGCCGATGAGCCGGACCACGATCGCAGCATTGTTCGTGATCCAGTTCATCTACGGCTGGAACCAGTACCTCTGGCCGCTGCTGGTCACCAACAGCGAGGGCTTCTACACCGCGGTGATGACGGTGGCGCGCCAGGCGACCGCCGTCGACGCCACGCCGAGCTGGAACCTGATCATGGCGATGGCGATGCTCGCCATGCTGCCGCCGGTGCTGGTGGTGATGTTCATGCAGCGCCTGTTCGTGCGCGGACTCGTCGAGGCGGAGAAATAGGGCATGGCCGAGGTTACGCTCAAGGACGTGCGCAAGAGCTACGGCAACAACCAGGTGATCCACGGGGTCAGCTGCGCCATCGCCGACGGCGAGTTCGTGGTCATCGTCGGTCCCTCGGGCTGCGGCAAGTCGACCCTGCTCCGCATGGTCGCGGGCCTGGAGAAGATCACCGGCGGCGAGATCACCATCGGCGATCGCGTCGTCAACGATCTGGAGCCCAAGGACCGCGACATCGCCATGGTGTTCCAGAACTACGCGCTCTACCCGCACATGTCGGTCTACGACAACATGGCCTATGGGCTCCGCATCCGCGGCATGAGCAAGGCCGAGATCGAGACCCGGGTGCAGAAGGCGGCCGCCACGCTCGAGCTCGGCCCCTTCCTCGCCCGCCAGCCGCGCCAGCTCTCCGGCGGCCAGCGCCAGCGCGTCGCCATGGGCCGTGCCATCGTGCGCGAGCCGAAGGCCTTCCTGTTCGACGAGCCGCTCTCCAACCTCGACGCCAAGCTTCGCGTGCAGATGCGGGTTGAGATCAAGAAGCTGCAGCGCGCGCTCGCCGTCACCTCGATCTACGTGACGCATGATCAGGTGGAAGCCATGACTATGGCCGACCGGCTGATCGTGATGAACAAGGGTGTCGCCGAGCACATCGGCACGCCGATCGACGTCTATGCAGAACCGGCGACCCTCTATGTCGCCGGCTTCATCGGCTCGCCGTCGATGAACTTCCTGACGTCGCGGGTAGAACCCGACGGGTCGCTGAAGCTGGACGGTGCCGCGATCATGCCGACGGCGAGACTCGATCCCGGCCGCGCCGTCACCATCGGCATCCGGCCCGAGCATCTGGTTCCGGGCGGCGACCTCGACATCCTGGTGGAACTGGTCGAGCTGCTCGGCGCCGACACCCTCGTCCATGGCCGCCTCTCCGACGGCAACGCCCTGATCGTGCGCCTGCCGGGAAGCCAGGTGCCCAAGGCCGGCGACCGCATGCCGTTCCACGCGCCGCAAGGCGCCTGGCATCTGTTCGACACCGAGACCGGCAAACGCCTGGGGACTGCCTGATGGCCCGCTTCGCCTATTGCCAAGTCGACGTCTTCACCCAGACCGCGCTGAAGGGCAATCCGCTCGGCGTCGTCATCGGCGCCGACGATTTCACCTCCGAGCAGATGGCCGCTTTCGCCAACTGGACCAATCTCAGCGAGACGACGTTCCTGCTGAAGCCGACGAAGGCGGGCGCCGACTATCGGGTGCGCATCTTCACGGTGGCGCGCGAGCTGCCCTTCGCCGGGCACCCGACGCTGGGCACCTGCCATGTCTGGCTCGAAGCCGGCGGCAAGCCCAAGGGCGAGGAGGTGGTTCAGGAATGCGGTGCCGGCCTCGTCCGCCTTCGCCGCGACGGGAAACGCCTCGCCTTCGCCGCCCCGCCGCTCAAGCGCTCAGGCGCGGTCGAGTCCGACGTGCTGGCGCAGATCGCCCGCTGCCTCGGCGTCGCACCGGCGGCGATCAAGGCCTCCAACTGGGTAGATAACGGTCCGGGCTTCGTCGCGGTGCTGCTGGCGTCGCGGAAGGACGTGCTGGCTCTCAAGCCGGACTTCGCCCAGATGGGCGATCTCCGCATCGGCGTCGTCGGGCCATGGCAGGCTGGCGACGGCACCGAGGCCCAGTTCGAGATCCGCGCCTTCGTTCCGGGCGAAGGCGTGAAGGAAGATCCGGTCACCGGCAGCCTGAATGCCGGCGTCGCCCAATGGATGATCGCAGCCAACCTCGCGCCCGCACGCTACGTCGCCAGCCAGGGCACCGCGCTCGGCCGCGCCGGCCGCGTCCATGTCGAGAAGATCGGCGACGACGTCTGGGTCGGCGGCGAGACCGTCACCTGCATCGAAGGCACGGTCACGCTCTGAACAGTCATCGCTTTGGCTAGCTTGCTCGTCCGAACGGATTCACGATGCGCAGCCGTTCGGCAAGCACCGCGCCGTCCTGCATGTCTTCGGACCAGAGCGTGTCGCAGTCGGCGTGCAAAGCCGATGCCGCGATCATCGCATCGAAGACCGAGAGGCCATAGCGCTCGGCAACTGCGAGCCCGGTTTCATGAACGTCAGCGGTGAGGGGCTGAACGTCGAGCAGGCCGCGGACCATAGACAGGAAGGCATGCGTCTCCGTCCAAGACATGCCCATCTTGCGACGGGCGACATTGGTGACCTCGTTCAAGACCTGAACGCTGATCGTGCCGCCGGCGCGGATGAGCCCTTCAGCCCGCTCCGCCTTGCTTGCATCTGCCGACGCGACATAGAGCAAGACGTTGGTGTCGAAGAAGCTACCGGGCATTCGCCTCATCCCGGTCGAACTTGAAGTCCGCCGGAAGCCGTCCACGAAACGCGCGAAGACGCTTCAGCAGCTCCTCCCGCCCCGGCTTCCGCGTGACGGCGAACTCGCGAGCGTCGGCGACGTGGATTTCGATTTCATCGCCTTCACGCAGTTCCAGCGCCTCGACCACGGCGGCGGGAAGGCGGACGGCGAGGCTGTTGCCCCACTTCGCGACCTGCATGACGCACCTCCAGATATACGTAACGAGAAATGTATATCTAAGGGCGCTTGAGATCAAACGGGAGCGGTCGGCGCCGCGAGTTCCTTCTTCACGTCGGAGACCAGCGTCCCGACCTTCTTCACCGTCTTCTTCAGGAGTGCCGGGGTCGTGCCGAGGCGCTTGGCCCAGCCGGCGAGCTCGAACTCTTCTTTCGGGTTGATGCGGTCGCCGTCGGACGCACCGACCTTGGTCTTGTTGTCGGCCATGTCATTGACTTTCGTATGACGAGATTTCCGGACGACAGGGATCGTCGCGGATCGTGCGGCAATGGCGAGACGGCCGTCAGGCCACCTTCACCACGGCGTGTCGCTTGCGGCCGGCGGAGAGCTTGACCACGCCCTCGGCATTCAGGTCCGCCTGGGTGATCTGGCGGTTCTCGTCGTTGCAGGCTTCGTCGTTGATGCGAGCACCGCCGCCGCGCACCAGGCGCTTGGCCTCGCCGTTGGAGGCGGCGAAACCGGCCAGCTTCAAGGCCTCCCATATGGGAACGCCGGCCTCGAGTTGCGAGCGCTGGACGCTGACGGTCGGCAGCACGCCGCCGGCCTCGCCCTCCTCGAAGGTCTTCCGCGCCGTCTCGGCGGCATCCTTCGCCGCCGCTACGCCCCGGCACATGCGGGTCGCCTCGAAGGCCAGCACCTTCTTCGCCTCGTTGATCTCCGAACCCTTCAGCGCCTCCAGCTTCACGATCTCGGCGATGGAGAGATCGGTAAAGGTGCGGAGGAAGCGGCCGACATCGGCGTCCTCGGTGTTCCGCCAGAACTGGTAGTAGTCGTAGGAGGAGAGCCGGTCCTCGTTCAGCCAGACGGCGCCCGACGCGGTCTTGCCCATCTTCGCGCCCGAGGCCGTCGTCACCAGCGGCGTGGTCACGGCGAAGAGCTCGACCTGCTCGACCCGGCGGCCGAGATCGACGCCGGCGACGATGTTGCCCCACTGGTCGGAGCCGCCCATCTGCAGCCGGCAGCCGTAACGGCGGGCCAGCTCGACGAAGTCGTAGGCCTGGAGCACCATGTAGTTGAATTCGAGGAAGCTCAGCGGCTGGTCGCGGTCGAGCCGGAGCTTGACCGAATCCATGCTCAGCATGCGGTTGACCGAGAAGTGCCGGCCGTAGTCGCGCAGGAACTCGATGTAGTTGAGCTTGGACAGCCAGTCGTCGTTGTTGGCCATCAGCGCGTCGGACGCGCCGTCGCCGAACGCCAGGAACTTGCCGAAGGTCGCCTTGATCGACGCCATGTTGCGGGCGATGTCGGCGTCGGTCAGCAGCTTCCGCATGTCGTCCCGTCCGGACGGGTCGCCGACCTTGGTGGTGCCGCCGCCGATCAGCACGATCGGCCGGTGGCCGGCCTGCTGGAGCCGGCGCAGCATCATGATCTGGACGAGGTTGCCGACATGGAGGGAGTCGGCGGTCATGTCGAAGCCGATGTAGCCGGTGACCACCGACTCCGCCGTCAGCGCCTTGAACGCAGCCTCGTCGGAGCACTGGTGCAGGCAGCCGCGCTCACGGATGGTTTCGAGGAAATCCCGCGTCGTCGACATGACGTCAGCCCGCCGCCTTGGCCTTGGCCGGCGCCTTCAGCACCTCGTCGAGATAGGCCCCGACGGAGTTGCCCATCTGCTCGATCTTGTTGGTGAAGAAGTGGTTGGCGCCGGGGATCGACTTGTACTTCACCGTGATGTCGCGCTGGTTCGACAGCTTGTCGACCAGCTTCTGCACCGACTCAGACGGCACCACCTCGTCGACGGTGCCGTGCACGATCAGGCCCGAGGACGGGCAGGGGGCCAGGAACGAGAAGTCGAACAGGTTCGCCGGCGGCGCGATCGAGATGAAGCCCGAGATCTCCGGGCGGCGCATCAGGAGCTGCATGCCGATCCAGGCGCCGAAGGAGAATCCGGCGATCCAGCAGGCCGGCGCGTCGGGATTGTAGGTCTGCAGCCAGTCGAGCGCGGCGGCCGCGTCCGAAAGCTCGCCCTCGCCCCGGTCGAAGGTGCCCTGGCTGCGTCCGACGCCGCGGAAATTGAAGCGCAGCGTGCCGAATCCCCGCTGAGCAAACAGGTTGTAGAGCGTGTAGACGATCTTGTTGTTCATCGTCCCGCCGTGCTGCGGATGCGGATGCAGCATCAGCGCGATCGGTGCGTTCACGACCTTCGGCGGCAGGTACCGGCCCTCGATGCGGCCGGCAGGGCCATTGATGATGATCTCGGGCATGCGGTTCGTTTATTTCCGACCGAACTGATGGGACAAAGGGGCACTTCGCACGGGCACACTCCCGCTCAATCTTGACCAGGCTAGTAGGGGATACTATATGCAGGAGCGAGGCTGGTCGCCCGACTTTCCAGCCTTCTTCACAATAGCATAGTCAGTGCCATGACTTTCAAGACGTTACGAGAGGACATCGACTCCGTCATCGCCCGCGACCCGGCTGCCCGCAGCCGTCTCGAGGTGGTGATGTGCTATCCTGGTTTCCAGGCTATCCTCTTGCACCGCCTTGCACATTCGGCCTGGAACAGGGGCTGGCGGCTGACCGGCCGGTGGCTTTCCCAGCTGGGCCGGTTCCTGACCGGAATCGAGATTCACCCAGGCGCCACCATCGGCCGTCGGGTCTTCATCGACCACGGCATGGGCGTGGTGATCGGCGAGACCGCCGTCGTCGGCGACGACGTCACCCTCTACCAGGGCGTCACCTTGGGCGGCACCAAGCTGCACAAGGGCAAGCGCCACCCGACGCTCGAGCGCGGCGTCATCGTCGGCTCCGGCGCCCAGATCCTGGGGCCTTTCACCGTCGGCCAGGAAGCCCGGATCGGCGCCAATGCCGTGGTTCTGGCCGAGGTTCCGGCCGGCGTCACGATGACCGGCATCCCGGCCAAGCCGGCGCTCACCCGCGACAAGGGCCGCGCCGCCGAATTCCAGGCCTATGGCACGCCGACCGACGGGCTTCCCGACCCGGTCGCCCGCGCCATCGAGGCCCTCCAGACCGAGGTTGCCCAGCTTCGCGGCCGCGTCGTCGAGCTCGAGTCCTCGCAACAGCCCGTCGATGCCCGCTCGACCCTCCGGATCACCGGCACCTGAACCCGCAAAGGGAGACGGACCCATGAAACTCAGCACCAAGGGCCGCTACGCCGTGATGGCGATGGTCGACCTGGCCCGACACGGCGCCGGCCACCCGGTCTCGCTCGCCGACATCGCCGAGCGCCAGGAGATCTCGCTCTCATATCTGGAGCAGCTGTTCGCGCGGCTTCGGAAGAACGAGCTGGTGCGCAGCGTGCGCGGACCCGGCGGCGGCTACCTGCTGGGCCGCGGCACCGATGAGGTGAAGATCTCCGACATCATCCTCGCCGTCGACGAGCCGATCCGCGTCACCCGCTGCCAGCCGACCTCGGCCGTCGGCTGCAAGGCCGACCGCTCGCGCTGCCTCACCCACGACCTGTGGGAGGAGCTCGGCAACCAGATCCACCTGTTCCTCCGCTCGGTCAGCCTCGCCGACGTGGTCGAGAACCGCGTCGTCGGCTCCGCCTGCGTCCGCCGCGAGGCGCCGGCCAGCCCGGCCGCCGTCGCCGCCGAGTAGCCAAGAGACACGAACTCAAGACATGACCGTCAGCGCCTATCTCGACTGGAATGCGACCTCGCCGGTCCGGACCGAAGCCCGGCTGGCGATGTCGCATGCGCTCACGCTGACCGGCAATCCGTCGTCGGTGCATGGCGCCGGCCGGGCCGTGCGGGCGCTGGTCGATGACGCCCGCGAGGCGGTCGCGCAGCTGGTCGGCGCCGGGCCGGGCCAGGTCGTCTTCACCTCCGGCGGCAGCGAGGCGAACGCGCTGGCACTCGCCGGCAGCGGCCGCCGCCTGCTGGTCTCCGCCATCGAGCATGACTCGGTTCTCGCTCACGCCGGCGCCGAGCGCATCGCCGTTACATCGGAAGGCGTCGTCGATCTCGACGACCTGGAGGCAAAGCTCGCTTCGTCCGACCGGCCGGCCCTGGTCTCGGTGATGCTGGCCAACAACGAGACCGGCACGCTGCAGCCGCTGGCCGACGTGGTCCGCATCGCGCGCGCGCGCGGTGCCCTGGTCCACACCGACGCCGCCCAGGCCGCCGGCCGAATGGCCGTTGATTTCCTCGGCCTCGGTGCCGATCTGATGACCGTTTCGGCGCACAAGCTCGGCGGCCCGCAGGGCGTCGGCGCCCTGGTCATCGGCGAGCGCGCCAGCGTACTGCCTGTCATCAAGGGCGGCGGCCAGGAACGCGGTCGCCGTGCCGGCACCGAGAACGTGGCGGGGATCGCGGGGTTTGGCGCTGCCGCCACCGCGGCCCCGGCGATCGACTGGAGCCGTGTGCAGTCGCTCCGCGACGACCTGGAGCAGCGCGCCGTCGGCCTCGGCGCCGAGATCTTCGCCGACCAGGCGCCGAGGCTGCCGAACACCAGCTGCCTCAGGCTGCCGGGCCTGTCTTCGGAGACGCTGGTGATCGCGCTCGATCTGAAGGGCGTCCAGGTGTCCGCCGGCTCCGCCTGCTCGTCGGGCAAGGTCCGGCCCTCGCCGGTTCTGCGCGCCATGGGCGCGGCCGACGATGTCGCCGGCGGAGCCATCCGCGCCAGCTTGGGATGGACGACGACGGCGGAAGAGATCGATCTGTTCATCGCGGCGCTCGGCGAGATCCGGGACCGCATCGGCCGGCGCGATCTGCGCTTCGCCGCGTGAAGGAGAGCAACGTGACTACGCAAGCCCGCGTTCGCGAGACGCCCGAGAAGAAGGACGCCGCCCCCGGCCGCAACCGGCCGGCGCGCCCGATCTATCTCGACTACCAGGCGACCACGCCGATGGACCCGCGCGTGCTCGAAGCGATGATCCCTTACTTCACCGAGAAGTTCGGCAATCCGCATTCGCGCAGCCACGTCTATGGCTGGGAGGCCGAGGAAGGCGTCGAGAAGGCCCGCGCCCAGGTCGCCCACATCATCGGCGCCGACGAGCGCGAGGTGATCTTCACCTCCGGCGCCACCGAGTCGAACAACCTCGCCCTCAAGGGCGTGGCGCATTTCTACAAGGACAGGAAGGACCACATCGTCACCCTGGTGACCGAGCATAAATGCGTGCTCGACAGCCTCCGCCACCTCGAGGAGGAAGGCTTCAAGGTCACCTACCTGCCGGTGAAGCAGGACGGCCTCGTCGATCTCGCCGAGCTCGAGAAGGCGATCACCGACAAGACCGTGATCGTCTCGATCATGGCGGTGAACAACGAGATCGGCGTGATCCAGCCGCTGGCCGAGATCGGCAAGCTGTGCCGGGCGAAGGGCGCCTTCTTCCACACCGACTGCGCCCAGGCCGTCGGCAAGATCCCGCTCGACGTGGAAGCGATGAACATCGACCTGATGAGCATCTCCGGCCACAAGATCTACGGGCCGAAGGGCATCGGCGCGCTCTATGTCCGCCGCCGCCCGCGCATCCGTCTGCAGGCCCTGATCACCGGCGGCGGCCAGGAGCGCGGCATGCGCTCGGGCACGCTCCCGACCCCGCTCTGCGTCGGCCTCGGCGAGGCCTGCGCGATTGCCGAGCGCGAGATGGGCGAGGAGGCGAAGCGCCTGATCAAGCTCCGCGACCGCTTCTATTCCCAGATCAAGGAGAAGCTGCCCGAGGTCTATCTCAACGGCAGCCTCGAGAACCGGATCCCGGGCAACCTCAACCTCAGCTTCGCCTATGTCGAGGGCGAGTCCCTCATCCTCGGCATCAACGACCTGTCGGTGTCATCCGGATCAGCCTGCACCTCGGCATCGCTGGAGCCGTCATACGTGCTGCGCGCGCTCGGCGTCGACGAGGCGATGGCGCATACCTCGCTTAGGATCGGCCTCGGACGGTTCACCACCGAGGAAGAGGTCGACTACGCGGTCCAGGACATCGTCGAGCACGTGACCAAGCTTCGCGACATGAGCCCGCTCTGGGAGATGTTCCAGGACGGCGTCGATCTGAAGAGCATCAAGTGGGCGGCCCACTGACCCGCTGCCGCCTTTAGGAGAGTGACATGGCCTATTCCGAAAAAGTCATCGACCACTACAACAACCCCCGCAATGTCGGCTCCTTCGACAAGGGCGCCGAGGATGTCGGCACCGGCCTGGTCGGCGCGCCGGCCTGCGGCGACGTGATGAAGCTGCAGATCAAGGTCTCGGCCGACGGCGTCATCCAGGACGCCAAGTTCAAGACCTTCGGCTGCGGCTCGGCGATCGCGTCGTCGTCGCTGGCGACCGAGTGGATCAAGGGCAAGTCGCTGAACGAGGCCGAGACGATCAAGAACACCGAGATCGCCCAGCATCTGGCGCTGCCGCCGGTGAAGATCCACTGCTCGGTCCTGGCCGAGGACGCGATCAAGGCGGCGATCGCCGACTACCGCGCCAAGACGACGAAGGTCGCCGAGTAGGTCCGCGTTTCACGCATTCGAGGTTTCAGGGAATGTCCGACGTAGCCACCCCGACGACGACCGCTCCCGCGCCCACCCCGGCCAAGCCGCCGCGGGTGAAGCGGCAGGCGATGACGCTGACCGATGCAGCGGCGGCGCGGGTGAAGGCGCTGCTGGACAAGCGCGGCAAGCCGTCCGCCGGCATCCGCATCAGCGTCCGCACCAAGGGCTGCTCGGGCCTCTCCTACACCCTCGAATACGCCGACGAGCGCGGCAAGTTCGACGAGGTGGTGGAGGACAAGGGCGTCACCATCCTGATCGACCCGAAGGCGTCGATGTTCATCTTCGGCACCGAGATGGACTTCGTCGAGGACAAGATGGAAGCCGGCTTCAAGTTCATCAATCCGAACGAGAAAGGCCGCTGCGGCTGCGGGGAGTCCTTCCACGTTTGACCGCGCCCCTCGCCTGCTGGTCCTGCCGCGGGCCGGTGCCGGCGGCAGAGCCCTTCTGTCCGACCTGCAAGGCGGTGCAGCCGCCGGGTCAGGGCGATCATTTCGCCCGGCTCGGGCTCGATAGGACCTACGACCTCGATCCGAAGTCGGTCGAGAGGAAGTATTTCGAGCATCAGCGCCGGCTTCATCCCGACCGTTTCGCGACCAGGAGCCCGAAGGAACGGGCACTCAGCCAGGCCCAGGCGACGAGCCTGAACGACGCCTACGAGACCCTGATGGACCCGCTCGCCCGCGCGGTCTATCTGTTGCGCCTTTCCGGGATCGAAACCGGCGGCGACGGCAAGACCATCGACGATCCGGCGCTCTTGATGGAGGCGATGGAGATGCGGGAAGCCCTGGCGGAGGCACGGACACCGGCGGATGTGGACGCCGTGGTCCAGCATGCACGCGCCGAGGCCGAGACCTGCCGCGCCCAGCTCTCCCAGGATTTTTCGGCTCCCGATCTCGCTGCCGCGAGGAAGAGCACGCTGCGCCTCACCTACCTCGACAAGCTGGTCGAGGACGCGCGCTCGCGTCGGCTGAACGTGGCATGACGATGATCTTGCCCTTGGCTCCACCCCCACCCTGCCCTCCCCCATCAAGGGGGAAGGTTTACAAGGGGACCTCGTGTCCCCTCCCCCCTCCGTGGGGGAGGGTCAGGGTGGAGGGCGATGCCGGACTGGATTCGTCCGCATGACCCTCCTCCAGCTGCACGAGCCCGGCGAGACGCCGCTGCCGCATGAGGGCGACCAGGCGCTCGCGGTCGGCATCGACCTCGGCACCACCAATTCGGTCGTCGCCATCTCGACCTCCGGCAAGCCCGAGGTGCTGCGCGACGCCGCGGGCCGCGGCCTCGTTCCCTCGGTCGTGGCCTACACCGACGAGGGACCGATCGTCGGCGTTCAGGCGCAGGCGCGTCTCGTCGCCGAGCCCGATTCCGTCGTCTCCTCGGTCAAGCGCCTGATGGGCCGGGGATCCGCCGATGTGAAGGCGCTGGCCGGCACGCTGCCCTATCAGCTCGATGCCGCCGAGGGCGGCATGGTGCGCCTCCTGGTCGGCGGCCGCCGGCTGACCCCGGTCGAGATCTCCGCCGAGATCCTGAAGGCGGTGAAGGACCAGGCCGAGCAGCATCTCGGCCGCGAGGTCACCCGCGCCGTCGTCACCGTGCCGGCCTATTTCGACGATGCCGCGCGCCTTGCCACCAAAGACGCCGCCCGGCTCGCCGGGCTCGAGGTCCTGCGCCTGGTCAACGAGCCGACCGCGGCGGCTCTCGCCTACGGCCTCGATAAGGAGGCCGAGGGCGTCTATGCCGTCTACGACCTCGGCGGCGGCACCTTCGACGTCTCGATCCTGCGGCTGGAGAAGGGCGTCTTCCAGGTTCTGGCGACCGGCGGCGACGCCTCGTTGGGCGGCGACGATTTCGACCATGCCATCGCCGAGCACTGGCTCGCCGACCGCCGCTCCGAACTCGGCGGCGAGCCGATCACCGCCGGCGAGGTCAAGCAGACGCTGAAGAGCGCGCGCGCCGCGAAGGAGGCCCTCACCACCCGCGAAGCCGGCGACTTCCCCGTCATGCTGCGCGGCAAGACCACGCTGCACCGCCTGACCCGCGAGACGCTCGACAAGCTGATCCGGCCCTGGATCGAGAAGACCGTCAAGATCGCCCGCCAGGTGGTCGACGACGCCCGCCTGGAGCTTCCCGAGATCAAGGGCGTGGTGCTGGTCGGCGGCTCCACCCGGGTCCCGCAAGTGCGGCACGCGGTCGAGGCCCTGTTCGGCACCAAGCCGCTGGCCGACATCGATCCCGACGAGGTGGTGGCGCTGGGCGCCGCGCTCCAGGCCGAGGCGCTGACCACGGGCTCCGACACCCTCCTCCTCGACGTCCTGCCGCTGTCGCTCGGGCTCGAGACCATGGGCGGCCTCACCGAGAAGGTGATCGACCGCAACACCCCGATCCCCGTCGCCAAGGCCCAGGAGTTCACGACATACCAGGACGGCCAGGGGGCAATGCTGATCCACGTCGTCCAGGGCGAGCGCGAGGCCGTGACCGACTGCCGCTCGCTGGCCCGCTTCGTGCTCGCCGGCATCCCGCCGATGGTGGCGGGCGCCGCCCGCATCCGGGTCACTTTCCAGGTCGACGCCGACGGGCTCCTGACCGTCTCCGCCCAGGAAAAGACCACCGGCGTCGAGCAGCGGGTCGAGGTGAAGCCCTCCTACGGGCTTTCCGAGGACGAGATGGCGCGGATGCTGGAAGAGAGCATGATCCATGCCCGGGACGACATGGAGCGCCGCCTCCTGGTCGAGAACCGGGTCGAGGCCCGCCGCGTCCTTTTGGCGCTGGAGTCCGCCTTGGCCGCCGATGCCGGGCTGCTGGACGCCGGCGAGGGTGACCGTATAGAAGAGGCCCGCCGCCGCTTGGGGGCCGCGATCGAGGGTGAGGATCGCGACCTGATCAAGGCGGCGGTCGAGCGGCTGGAGGAGGCCGCCCGGCCGTTCGCCGAGCGGCGCATGGACCGGGCCATCCGGGCCGGCCTCGCCGGCCATTCGATCGATGAGTTCAAGGGCGATCCCGGCGGCTGCCTGGCGCCCGATCCTGAAGAGAAGAGCTAGGCTTTCGGAGTTTTGTCGACATGCCGAAGATGACGTTCGTCGATCCGGACGGGACCCGCCACGAAGTCGATGCGCCGGTCGGGCTCTCGGTCCTGGAGATCGCGCATAAGAACGGGATCGAGCTGGAGGGGGCCTGCGAAGGCTCGCTCGCCTGCTCGACCTGCCACGTCATCGTCGATCCGGAGGATTACGAGCGCCTGAAGGACGCGACCGAGGACGAGGAGGACATGCTGGACCTGGCCTTCGGCCTCACCCACACCTCGCGCCTGGGCTGCCAGATCATCATCACCGAGGAGCTGGACGGACTCAGGGTGACGCTGCCGTCCGCCACCCGCAACATGATGGTCGACAAGTGAGCAAGCCGCTCAAATGGACCGATGTCCACGACATCGCCATTGAGCTGGACGAGGCGCATCCGGACGTCGACATCATGTCCATCCGGTTCACCGATCTGCACGCCTGGGTGATGGCGCTCCCGACCTTCAAGGACGACCCCGAGCGGTCGGGCGAGAAGATCCTGGAAGCGATCCAGATGGCCTGGCTGGAAGAGCGGAAGTGACATCGAGTCTCGCCCCCCACCCCAACCCTCCCCCACGCGCCGCGGGGGGAGGGAGTACGACGCACCTCGTACCCCCTCCCCCCTCCGTGGGGGAGGGTTGGGGTGGGGGGCGCAGCCGGACTCGCTGACCGATGGATCCCCTGCGTCTCGGGGGTGATCCGTCCGACCATCTGGTCGCCGTCGCCATGTCCGGCGGCGTCGATTCCTCGGCCGTCGCCGGCATGCTGGTCGAGGCCGGATACCGGGTCGCGGGATTCACGCTGCAGCTCTACGACCACGGTGCGGCGGTGGCCAAGAGCGGCGCCTGCTGCGCCGGCCAGGATATCCACGACGCCCGCCGCGTCGCCGCCCGCCTCGGCATTCCGCATTACGTGCTGGATTACGAGAGCCGCTTTCGCGAGCAGGTGATGGCGCCCTTCGCCGCCTCCTATCTCGCGGGCGAGACCCCGATCCCCTGCGTGCTCTGCAACCGCACGGTCAAGTTCGCCGACCTGCTGGGCATGTCGAAGGATCTCGGCGCCGCAGCCCTGGTCACCGGCCATTACGTCCGCCGCATCGAGGGCCCCACGGGGCCGGAGCTGCACCGGGCGGCCGATGCGTCGCGCGACCAGAGCTATTTCCTCTTCGGCACCACCAGGGACCAGCTCGCCCGCCTCCACTTCCCGCTCGGCGACAAGCCGAAGAGCGAGACCCGCGCCATTGCCGGCCGCCTCGGCCTCGCCGTAGCCTCGAAACCCGACAGCCAGGACATCTGCTTCGTTCCGGGCGGGCGCTATGCCGAGGTGGTGCGGAAGCTCCGCCCCGAAGCCGACGCGCCGGGCGAGATCGTCGACCTCTCAGGCCGCGTCGTCGGCAGGCACAAGGGCATCGTCGACTTCACCGTCGGCCAGCGGAAGGGCCTCGGCCTCGGCGCCACCTCCGACGGCACCGAGCCCTCCTATGTCTTGCGCCTGGAGCCCGAGACCCGCCGCGTCGTGGTCGGGCCGAAATCGGCGCTGGCGGCGAGCCGGGTCGATCTCCGCGACGTGAACTGGCTGGACGACGCGCCGATCCCGGCCGACGGCCTCGCAGTCGAGGTCAAGCTGCGCTCGGCCTCGCCGGCGGCGAAGGCCCGGCTGTTCCCGCTCGACGGCGGTGCTGAGCTGGCGCTGGACGAGCCCCAGCACGGCGTCTCGCCCGGCCAGGCCGGCGTGCTCTACCGCGGCGACCGCGTGCTCGGCGGCGGCTGGATCTCGCGGGCGGCATGAGCGCCGGCGTCGTCATCCGCCCGGCGACGATCGAGGACGCGCCCGCGCTGGCACTCCTGGTGGCGGCGCTCCGGGCGCATCAGAACGACCCGATCGGCGACCTGAACGAAGCGGCGATCCGCCGCGACGGCTTCGGCGAGGCGCCGGAGTTCAGCATCCTGATCGCCGAGCGCGACCGCCGGCCGATCGGCTATGCCCTCTTCACCAACACCTACGAGCCCGCCTTCGCCGCCAAAGGGGTCTATCTCGCCGACCTCTATGTCCGCCCGGAGGCACGCCGCTCGGGCGCCGGCCGCGCGCTGGTCCAGGCGGTCGCCGCCGAGGCCCGCCGGCACAACCGCCGTTTCGTCTGGTGGACCTCGCTCACCACCAATGCCGAGGCACATGCCTTCTACGCCGCGCTCGGCGCCATCACGCATGAACTCCAGGCGCATGTGCTGGGCCTGGATGCCTTCGGCCGCCTCGCCGACGCCCATGGCGGCCCCGACCCCGCCTCCGCTTGACGAGGCCCCCTCGGGCGGCCTATAGGCACGCTCTCTCCGCGGCCGGCCTTTCCTCGAGGCCGGTACGCCCGGTGGCGGTGTAGCTCAGCGGTAGAGCAGGGGAATCATAATCCCTTGGTCGGCGGTTCAAATCCGTCCACCGCTACCATTAGGCTCCTAATTCGGGGAACGAACGCGGACCGGCCCTCGGTCTTACCGCGGGTAGCGTTGAAGAGGTCGGCAAAGCGGCTGTCCAGCTCGACTCGGACCTCATCTCGCTCTTCCTCAGGATAGACGACCACCTTCTCGACAATCGCTCGGATCACCCGCGCGGCCTTCTTGCGCGTCGTCGCATCCTCGGTGGTCGACGCCCGGAAATCCCTCGGCAGAGAGTGCGAGGGAGTTACCGGCACCATCTGTTTTAGGTTATGGAAAACGCTCGGTAGAACCCCAACATCCCCTCAACGAGCATGAACCAGTGGACCACAGGAGCGTTACCTTCTCGCCAGGAGATAGTAACGGTAGCTGGACACGCGCTCGGTTAACGTGCTGATGTAAAGAGGCAGTCTTTGAGAATAATTATCAGTTGTGAAGGATGACGAGACCGGTGGCAGACCGCGTTTGGGAGACGATGCAGGCTAGGATCACTCTGTTCTCAGAAGGGATCGAGAATGAGCCTTGGCTTCCCGCCCTCTTTGAAGCGATCGCAGAGAACAAAGCTGACAAGGTCGAAAGTCAACCAAAGACCGGCGTCACAATTTCACGTGGCAAGTGGCGCGAGGGAGAGCTTCGCGTAAAAAGTGGTCCAGGTCGTTTCGATCTCATCCTCGCGCCGGAGATGGTTCAGACAGTGCAACCCTTTCCGGTCATCGGCAGCATCGATGAGATGGATGTGATGATCGAGAAGGTGGAGACATACGTCGCTCCGAACCTGAAGACCACAGAGCGTGTCGCTCTCGGCATCGGCGTCATAAGCCGATGCGAGAATGAGGATGAAGCGACAAAGGTGGTTACCGAACTCGCGGGAGTGACGACCGACCTGACTAACGCCTCCGACTTCATTTTTCAGATCAATCGGTATCGCCAAGTCGATGGGAGACGCGTCAACCGTATTTTGAAATGCTTGTCGTTCTCGGTGCAGGACATAGTCGCGAATGTGGCAGCTGATGAAGCGCAGATTACACTTGCTGCGAACTACGCCCGCTGCGACTTCGATTTCAACACACATCCGAGCGGCACTGCCATGCCAGCAGACCCAATTCCGGCTAAGGAAGTCGCGCCCTGGCTCCGCCGGCTGAGCGGGATGGTTCGTCAAACCCTAACCGAAGGCTTTGCGTCGTGATTTCAATCGCCGCCTATAACGCTGCCGAAGCGGCATTGAACTCTATGGCGGGTGACCATTCGCGCGTGTCCACGGACGCTCACGGGTTGTTTGACTATCGACGGACCTTCAAGCGCGTACGCTTCGAGGCCGCTGGGACGCGAGGCGTCCCTATTGCCAACGTCACCGTCGTCCATCACGGAGATTTGGCGGATTCCGAGCCAGGCATTTGGGGCATTGCCACGCCCTCCGAGGCAATGATTGGCTGGACGCGCCGGGCAGTGAACGTTTTGTATTCCCACCCCTTGGCAGTCGTCAGCGCCACGGCGACTACTCCACATGATTTCTACACGGTCACGGAACTTGCCGCTGCCGTATCGATAGTCGGAGTGCTCGAGCATGGAAACGATCCGGTCGTTACATTGCGAGCCCCTCTCGCGATTGCCTCGCGTCGGCCCCCTGTGCGCTTTGCTTGGCTTGAAGCTGCCGCTCAGTTCGCAGCAGATGGCAACACTAAGATCGCCTTTCGAAGGGCCATAGCGGAGCTGGACCTACTGGTTACGAGTGCCGAGTGGGCGGCGATCGGAAGTATTCTTGAGTTATCGTCGACCAATAACCACCCGTGGACGTTCCGTGTAGGCGTGCTCCGGCTCCTCTCGAAATTTTCGGCGCAAATTCCTGGGTGGAATGACGCACTGAAGGACGTCACCAAGCGGATTAAGGCCGCCGGTAGAAATCCCCACGTGGTTCTGCGAGGGCTGTCCCGAGTCTGATGCTAACCGAGGTTCGCGTCAGGGCACCGGCGCCCGGCCAGATCGGTATCGGATTGCCGCTCGAGCGCGGCGACGTAGTCCGGCACGTCGGGTTGATTTCTGAATCAGAGGCCGGCTCGATGATGCTGACGCATCTCCGGATGGACCGCGACTTCGAAGCTGGCGATGTTCCGCAGGACTGGCTCTGGATTAACATCGACCTGGACGGGTTCGAAGTGGATCTCGTTACCGAGCTCGTCAACAAAATCGTCGCGCGCAAGCCGCAAAAAGTTATGGGCTACTCGTTTGTCCCGCCTGGGAAAGGCTTCTCGGTCAAGGACGGCGAAATCATTGCAATCGGATTTACCTGTTCGACCTACGCGATGGCAGTGTTCGACAGCGTTTCGATCCCCTTAATCGACGAAGCGACCTGGGAGCCGCGGGAGTCAGACAAATGGTGGCAGATCGAATTTGTCGCTCACGTAACGAAGAAAGACGCAATGCTCGGATTGAAGCTGGACGCGGAGGTTGGCGCGCTGCGGTTTCGTCCAGGTGAGGTCGCTGGTGCGGGCTCGGTCGGGAGAGTCCGACGGCCGGTGAAGTTCAAAATCGCTGAAAAGCTGGCCGAAAAGCTACTTCACGAACTCAAAAGGACCCGCGAGAACATCGAAAGGCGCGCGGCCAAATCCAAGCGATGATTGGCGGTGACGTTCTGGCCAAAATGCTCCACCGCTACCATTCTTTCCTCTCCTCGATTGACCGCGCCCGGCTGGGATCCCTAGGCTTGGGCGGCACCGTGGCCTAAAAGGGGCGCGTATGGACTTCATCGGCATCAAGAAGGTAATGCTCGCCCTCGGCGCGGTGGCGACGGTGGTGATCTTCTTTCGCCAGGCCGGCACGATGGCCGCGCTGATCCATCCGCCCACCATGCTGCTGCTGGGCTGGTGCCTGCTGCCGATGGCGCATCTCGGCATGTTCGGGCGCGAGGACGACCGGAGGATCGTGCATCTCCTGCTGCTGGCGGCGACCGCGATCGCCGTCGTCTCCGGCGTCTGGGTCTATGTCGACGTGCTGGTGCTCCACGTGCACGCGTCGAGCCCCATCGCCTTCATGGTCGTGCCTCTGATGCAGATGGCGGTGGTGGTGCTGGCGATCGGGGCCGCCTGGCAGATCCGGCGCCGGGCCCGCGCGGCACCGGCCGGCGCGAGTCCGTAAAAATATATATGGCGGGCTGCCCCTTAATATGGGGATGCGGTGTTTCAATACGCGTATTGGTACCTGCACCATGTCAGCCTGCCCCTGATGACCGGCGCCCTGCCCCGCCCCCCGACAGCCGGGCGTGGTTTCGCGCCTAGGCTCACGCTGGCTCAGCGGCTGTTCTTGCTGGCGCTGATCGCCCTGCTGCCGGGAACGCTGGTGCTCGCCTACAACGAGATCGAGCTCCGGCGCGCGCGGCTGGCCGAACTCCATGTCGAGGCGGCGCGGAACGCCCGCCTGGCCGCCTCCGAGGTCGAGCAGATCTTCGAGGGCGTACGCGGCATCCTCGCCACCATCGGCGTGTCTCAGGAGGTGCGGAGCTTCGACGCCTCGGCCTGCCACGCCTTCCTCGCCGAAGTCGCGACCCGCCTGCCGCAGCTGGACGCGATCGTCGTCGTCGATGCCGCGGGCGAGCTCAAATGCCGGAGCGGTACCACCGCGACACTGACCAGCTATGCCGGCAATTCCTTCTTCAAGGAGGCGGTCGCGGACCGGAAGTTCGCCGTCGGCCAGTACGTCATCGGTGCGGTCTCCGGACGCCCGCGCCTGCCGGTGGCGCTGCCGGTAGCCGGCGCCGGGGGCAGCATCGAGCGCGTGATCATCGCCTCCCTCGACATGGCGTGGCTGGGCGCCCGGGTGCGCGAGCGCGGCCTCGATTCCGGCGGCGCCATCGCGATCGCCGACCGCAACGGCATCCTGATCGCGCGTGAGCCTGATCCCGAGCGGTTCGTCGGCACCCGTATCCCCGACGCCTACCAGCCGCTGGTACGCGCCGCACAGCCCGGCACCGAGGAGGTCGTGAGCCAGGACGGAACCCGGCGGGTGCTGGGATATGTGCCGGCGAGCGTCTCGCCGATCGGCCTCTACGTCAGCACCGGCGCCGCGTCCGGCGACGCCTTCGACGTGATCGAACGCTCGACCCGCCGGAGCCTGGTCTTCCTCGCCATCGGCGCCATCGCCACGCTGCTGCTCGCCTGGTGGTTCGGGCGGACCTACATCACGCACAAGGTCATGCGCGTGGTCAGGACGACGGAGACATGGCGGAACGGCGATCTCAGCGCGCGCACCCTCATGGACGGGCGCGACGGCGAGATCGAGGCCATCGCCCAGGCGTTCGACCTTCTGGCCGACGAGCTCGCCGCTCGCCAGCGCGAGCGCGACAAGGCCGATCACCAGCGCGAGCTGCTGCTGAACGAACTGACCCATCGGGTCCGCAACGTGCTTGCCACCGTCCAGTCGGTGGCCGCGCTCAGCTTCCGCAACGCCCAGGGGCCCGACGCCTTCCGCGCCTTCAACAGCCGCCTGCAGGCGCTCGCCCGCAGCCATGAGCTGCTGACCCGCAAGCAATGGGACTCGGCCGAGATCGGCGAAGTGGTCCGCGACGCGATCGCACCCTTGCGCGGCGACGACGATCGCCGGTTCGCGGTCTCCGGGCCGCCCGTCCACCTGTCCTCGGCCGGGACGGTGTCGGTCTCGATGATGCTGCACGAGCTCTGCACCAACGCGGTGAAGTACGGCGCGCTCTCCAACGAAAGCGGTCGGGTGTCCATCACCTGGACCGCCGAGGCCAGGCGTGACGACATCGACTTCGGCCTCCACTGGCTGGAATATGGCGGCCCGCCTGTAGTGGCGCCGACGCGCGTCGGTTTCGGCTCCCGCTTGATTCCGGCACTGGCGCAGGAGATGGGCGGCGAGGTGCAGATCTCCTACCTCCCGGAAGGGGTGAGCTGCACGATCCGGCTCCGCCTGGCGAAGCTTCCGGGCAAGACCTGATCCGAGGGCCGGCACTTCGTCGTTTCATGGCCTCCGCGAAGCCTTGGCGGGTTCGACTGAGCGGCCCCTAGGGTCCGGCCATGACCCTCGACCTCGCCCAGACGGCGTCGGTGCTGTCGGCCATCTCCGTCATCTGGTTCGTGGCCCATCTGTCGCCGGGCCCCGACTTCCTGGTGACGGTCCGCGTCGCCGTGACCCAGTCGCGGGCGGCGGCGTTCCGCACCGTGCTCGGGATCGCGGTCGGCACGGTGATCTGGGCGGTGGCGGGGTTCTTCGGCATCCATGCGCTGTTCTCGTCGATGCCGGCGTTCTACACCGCACTCAAGCTCGCCGGCGGCGCCTACCTCGCCTATCTCGGACTCCGCATCGTGATCGCGAGCTTCCGCCCGCCGGCGGACGCAGGAAGCGGATCCGTGCCGATGTCGGCGGGATCGGCCTTCCGCCTCGGCCTTCTCACCAACCTCGCCAATCCGAAGGCCGCGCTGTTCACCGCCAGCGTCTTCGCCACCACCCTGCCGCCGGATCCGCCGGCTCTCCTCGGCCTCGCCGCGACGATCGTGATGACCGTGATCTCGATCGTCTTCTACGGCCTTCTCGCTGGCCTGCTCACCACGCCCGGCGCCTCGGCCGCCTACGCCCGGGCCCAGGCCTGGATCGACCGGGTGGCCGGCGTCGCCTTCATCTACTTCGCCGTCGACTTCGCGCTTCGCGGCTGATCGCCGGCCCAGCGCCGCCAGAGGTCCCGGAACATCGCGTCCACGCTCCGCGCATAGCCCGGCCGGTCCATCAGCGGCGAGGCCAGCAGCCGGTCGCGAAGCGTCGCCCGCAGCTCCGCCAGGCGCTGAGGATCGCCCGCGAGCCTGACGGCGATCTCGACGAAGTCGTCCGGCGTCTTCGCCACCAGGTCGCCGAGGCCGATCGGGATCAGATGCGAGGCGGTCATCCGCCGTAGGTATGAGTCGCCGAGGAGGGTGACGACGGGAACGCCCATCCACAGCGCCTCGAAGCTCGTGGTGGCGCCGGTGAAGGGATAGCTGTCGAGGGCGATGTCGATGGCACCGTAGCGCGCCAGATGCTCGCGCTCGAACTCTCCGGCGGCAGCGAACGACACGCGATCGGCCCCGACGTTCCCGCCCACCAGCGACGACAGAACGGCATCCTTCAGCGCGGGGCGCGCGAAGTCGTCCTTGTACTTGAGGACGAGCCGGGCCTTCGGCAATCGGGCGAGAACCCGCTGCCAGAGGCCGAGCACGAACGGCGTGAGCTTGGCCGGGTTGTTGAAGGAACCGAAGACGACGGCCCCGTCCTCTGCCGGCGGCCGAACCTCGACCGGAAGGGATGCCGCCGGGCCGTAGTTGTAGACGAGAGGAATCCGCGCCACCTGTTCGGTGAAGGGTTCCGTGGTGTCGTCGGGCACCAGGATGGGATCGCCGACGAAGTAATCCATGCCGGCAATGCCGCTCGTTGCGCCGTCATGCATCGACAGCTGGACAGGGGCGGCCCGCCATGAGGCGACCATGGGGCGGTTGAAGTCGAAGTTGCCGGCGAGCACGACCAGGACGTCGATCCGGTCCCTGCGGATCAGCTCCGCCACCTCCCGATCCGTCAGGTCGCGGATGTTGCGCCAGCCATCGGCCGCGTCGCGGAACCAGTCGGTGTGCTCGTCGTTCCGCCGCTCATGCGCGTAGCAGATGAAATCGGAGTTTGCCCGGTCCCGGTGAGCGAAGACCGCGCGCATGATCCGGGTCGCGGGATGATTGTGGAAGTCGGAGGAAAGGAATCCGATCCTGAGCCGGCGGTCGGGATCGGGGTCGTTGTCCGGCGGCGGAAGCGGCACCGCCTGCCCCTCGCTCGCCGCACCGGCGATGGCCATCCGATACAGGTCGGCGGGACTGGTCCGGTCTGAATAGAAATTCGCCGCGAGTCGGTTCCGCCAGAGATTGGGCAGGCGCGGCGAGATCGCGGCGGCACGGTTCATCGTCGCGATCGCGTGGTCGCGAAGACCGATGCCGAGCAGCGCGATGCCGGTGTTCTGCTGTGCCTCGGCGAAGTCCGGCCTGAGAGCGAGGGCGCCGCGATAGCTTGCAATCACTTCGTCGGGCCGGCGCAGGTCACCGAGGGCGAGCCCGCGGTTGAAGCGGGCGTCGGCGAAGTCGGCGCGGATCGCAATCGCGCGGGTGAACCAGGCCAGCGCCTCTTCGGGACGCTCCAAGCGGCGAAGCGCGATGGCGCCGCCGTTCATCGCCTCCGCCAGGGCAGGGGTGAGCGCGAGCGCCTTCGCATGGTTCGCCAGTGCGGGCTTCGGACCCTCGACCTCGAATGTCAGCCGGCCGAGATCGGTCCAGGCATCGGCGAGGTCGGACCGCACCCTCAGCACCCGACGATGCTCGATCAGCGCCTGCTTCGGGCGCTTCAAGGCCTCCAGCGCTCTCACCCGGATGTTGAGGCCGCGAAGATCGTTCGGCGCCAGCACGATCACCCGCGCGCCGGCACGCAGCGCCTCTTCCGGCCGCTTGAGTCCGAGCAGGGCATAGCCTCGCCCGGCCTGGCTCGGCACGTCTGAGCGATCGATCGCCAGCGCCTGGTCGTAGCGCCTGAGCGCCTCGTCCAGGCGGCCGAGCTCGCGCAGCATGTTGGCGTGGTTGGAGAGAACGACAGCCGACCGCGCGTCGATCGCCAGCGCCTTGCCGATCAGGCGCTCGGCCTCGGCGAAGCGTCCGCGCTGCCCCTCGAGCACGCCGAGAAGCTGCAGGGTATCGAAGTGGCGGGGCACGCTGGCAAGGACCCGGCCATACAGGGCGGCGGCCTTCGCCAGCTGACCCGCCTGGTGCTGCTCGACCGCGTTCTGAAACGTCTTCGCGAGGGCCGCCTGAGTGGCCGGTCCCTTCATATTCCGACCCGTGCCAGGTGCTCCGCCGGATAGCGGTCGCCGGCGGTGACGCCGACCGGAAAGGCCGCTTCCAGCGCCATCACTTCGTCGGCCGAGAGCGCGATGTCGAGAGCCCCCAGGTTCTCCTCCAGCCGTTCGATGCGCTTGGTCCCGGGGATCGGCACGATGTCGGGTCCGCGCGCGAGCAGCCAGGCGATGGCGATCTGCGCCGGCGTCGCCTTGTGCGCGTCGGCGACCTTTCGGAGCGCCGGCAGCAGGCCGGCATTGCGGGCGATGTTCTCGGCGGCGAAGCGCGGATGGTCGAGCCGGCGGTCGCCGGCGACCAGAGATTCGCGGCTCGGGATGATCCCGGACAGGAACCCGCGGCCGAGCGGGCTGTAGGGGACGAAGCCGATACCGAGCTCGCGGCAGACCGGCAGAACGTCGGACTCGGCATCGCGGGTCCACAGCGAATACTCGGTCTGCAGCGCCGCGATCGGATGCACGGCCTGCGCACGCCGGATGGTCTTCGGCCCCGCCTCCGAGAGGCCGAGGAAGCGTACCTTGCCCGCCTTCACCAGTTCCGCCATGGCGCCGACCGTCTCCTCGATCGGCACGTTGGGATCGACCCGGTGCTGGTAGTAGAGATCGATCACCTCGACCCCGAGCCGCTTCAGCGAGCCGTCGCAGGCCTGGCGCAAATTGGCAGGCGTCCCGTCGATGCCGCTCTTTCCTTCGCGCGTCACCTGGCCGAACTTGGTCGCCAGCACCACCTTCTCGCGGATGCCCTTGAGCGCCTGGCCGACCAGGCTCTCGTTCTGGCCCATGCCGTAGGCATCGGCGGTATCCAGCAGCGTCAGCCCCAGCTCCACCGCGCGGTGGATGGTGGCGATCGACTGCGCGTCCTCGGCCTTGCCGTAGACCGACGACATGCTCATGCAGCCGAGCCCCAGCGCCGAGACTTTCAGAGTACGACCGAGTATGCGCTGCTGCATGCTATCCTCCGCGAGACGGGACGACAGTTTCTTCGCTTTCGCCGCCGCCGACAACGCTCTCTCCTTCTTCGCCGGTATCTTTCCCGCCCATGGCCGTCGCCGACGATCCGTCGTCCTTCAAAGGATTTCGCGACCCCGTCTTCGGCCGCTATCTGGCGATGCGCCTCCTGGTCATGCTGGCGACCCAGATGCAGGCGACGGCGGTCGGCTGGCAGGTCTACGACCTGACCGGCGACCCGATCGCGCTCGGCTTCGTCGGCCTCGCCCAGTTCGCCCCGATCATCCCGCTGATGCCGATCTCGGGCCAGGTCGCCGACCGGGTCGACCGCCGGCGCATCATCCAGGTCTGCGCGCTCGTCTACCTGGTCTGCATGCTCGGCCTCGCGGCCCTGCCCGGCCTGCTCGGGCACTGGTCGATCTACGCCATGCTGGTCGTCTTCGGCGCGACCCGGGCCTTCGATCACCCCGCCTCCAACGCGCTGTTGCCGAACCTGGTGCGTACCCAGGATATCCGCGCCGCCATCGCGCAAAGCTCGTCGGTCGGCCAGGCGGCGTCGATCGCCGGCCCGGCGTTGGGCGGCGTGCTCTACGCCTTCGGGCCGGAGGTCGTCTACGGCACGGCGATGGCGATGATGGTGGGGGCGCTGATCGCCGTGTCCGGCCTGCCGCCGGTGCCGCCCTCGCATGACCCGTCGGCTCAGCGCCCCTCCATCTTCGGCGGCGTCGCCTTCATCCTCAAGAACCAGGCGATCCTCGGTGTCATCGCCCTCGATCTGTTCGTGGTGATGGTGGCGAGCGCCACGGCGCTGCTGCCGATCGTCGCCAAGGACATCCTGGAGGTCGGGCCCTGGGGGCTCGGCATCCTCCGCAGCACGCCCGCCGTCGGCGCGCTGGCGCTCGGCGCTTATCTCTCCTGGCGCCCGATCGACCGTCACGCGGGCCAGGTCTTCCTCTGGTCGCTCGCGGCCTATGGCGTCGCCACCGCCCTCTTCGGCCTTTCGACCAACTTCGTTCTCTCGGCCCTGGCGCTGGCGCTCTACGGCGCCGCCGACCAGGTCAACGTCATCGTCCGCATGTCGCTGATCCAGATCTCGACGCCCGACCATGTCCGCGGCCGTGTCGCCGCCGCCAACGCGATGGCGATCAACATGTCGAACCAGCTGGGCGGGCTCGAGGCCGGCTTGACCGCCGCCTGGCTCGGCGCCGCCGGCGCGCTGGTGCTGGGCGGCGGCCTCTGCCTTGTGCTGGCGGCTCTCGGTGCCCTGGCCTTCCCGGCACTCCGCAAGGTCGACCGCCTGTAGCGACGGGATTGCGCCGGCAAGTCCTGCCGGGCGCTGTCTGTTCTTCGCGAAACATTCGGTCGCGATTACCAAGCACCTGTAATGGCTTGGTGTTTGACCATATGTGCGGCCGGCGCACTGGCCTCGGAATTGCTCATAAGGAGCCATGGGCGAGACGGCGAACGTCGCAGCGGGCTGGTGGCGGTGTCTTCATTTTCGGCTGGCCGCTGCGCTGGTGACGGCTCTCGGGCTCGCCGCTCCGGTCTTGGCCGAGACGCCGATCTCGCCGAACGCGCCGACCTTCACCGCGAGCCCGCTCGGGCTCGACCGACTGCTGCACATCATCCCGCTCGGCAACCTCAACCCGCCGGGACACACGTTTCCGACCAACCACATGTATTTCAACTGGCGGACAGGCGCGATCGACACCACCATCGATCCGAGCCTGCTGCCCACCGTCTACGCGCCGACCTCGGGCACCATCGCCTCGGTCGTCCGGCGCAACAACAACACCGACGGCCAGCTCATCCTGCACGCCAACCGCCAGTTCTACTTCTACGTCAGCCATGTCGTCGTCGATGCGAGCCTCACCGTCGGCAGCACGGTGACCGCAGGCCAAGTGCTGGGGACGGGATCGCGCCACACCGTCGGCGTCGACCTCGGCGTCATCAATTTCGACCGGGTGCCGAACTTCTTCCTGGCGCCGCTGCGCAATACCTTCGAATCACGCTACGGCGACTCGCCGCTGCGCTACTACGCCGAGCCGCTGCGCTCGAGCCTGGAAGCGCTGGTACTGACGTCGGCCACCGACAAGAACGGCGCCTTCGCCCTCGACCAGGCCGGTCGCCTGGTCGGCAACTGGTATATCCCCGGCATGCCGGAAGACCAGACCTCGGAAGGGATGGTCAGCCAGCAGATCTCCTTCGCCTATGACGAGCTCGATCCGGCCACGATCATGATCGGCATCGGCGGCACGCTGCCGGTGACCGGCGGGCAGTACAAGGTCAGCGGCAATACCCCCGATCCTGCCAGCGTCACCACGGCCAGCGGCATCGTCGCCTATACGCTGGTGACGGTGCCGGCCTCGATGACCGCGCCCGGCGTGCTGCTGGTGCAGCTGATCGACGACTTCACGCTTCTGGCCGAGGTCACCACCACGGGCGCCACCAGCTTCTCCACGGCCGCCGTCCTCTACGAACGCGGCGGCTCCGGCTTCATCGCCCGGTCGGGCTGGTGGTGGAGCCCGACGCGGTCGGGCAGCGGCTGGGCGATCGAGGTCCTGGGCGACCGGCTGATGGTGGCGGGCTTCACCTATGGCAGCGACGGCCAGCCGGTCTGGTACATGGCGATCGGCGCCGTCACCGGCCGCAACCGCTTCTCCGGCGACCTCATCGCCTATGGCGGCGGGCAGACGCTGGGTGGCAGCTACCGCGCGCCGACGACGCTCGGCAGCGTCGGCACCGTCAGCCTCGTCTTCACCACCGACGCCCGCGGCACGCTCACCATCGGCAGCGACGCCGTCGCGCTCGAGCGCTTCGAGTTCGCGACCAACGGCCTGTTCCTCGGCAGCGCCGGCGCCACGCCGCAAAGCGGCTGGTGGTGGTCGCCGGCGGAGAGCGGGCGGGGCTACTTCCTCGAGATCCAGAACGGCAGCCTGTTCTTCTCAGCCTTCCTCTACGGCGACGACGGCGTCGGCCGCTGGTACATCGCCAGCGGCGCGATGACCTCGGGCACCCTGTTCGAAGCCACGCTCACCGCCTGCGTCGGCGGCCCGACGCTCACCGGCGCCGGCGGCAGCTCGGCCGCGTGCAGCGCCAATGCCGGCGCCTTCAGCCTCGCCTTCAGCGGCGCCACGGCGGCGACCCTGACGCTGCCGAACGGCACGCGCGTCGCGATCCAGCGCTTCACTTTCTGAAGCCAAGGGCGGAGGATTGCGGACCGCAATCCACTATATTAGAATTCGTTCCATGACATCGGCCAGGGCCAAGCCGCGGATCGAGGCGATGGACGCCAAGCTGGCCGAACGGCTGGCCGCCGCCCGCGCCGCCCGCGGCCAGACCCTGGACGAGCTGGCGGAGGCCTCGGGCGTCAGCCGGGCGATGATCTCGCGGATCGAGCGCGGGGAAAGCAGTCCGACCGCCATGGTGCTGGGGCGGCTCGCCGCCGGGCTCGACGTCAGCCTCTCCTCGCTCTTCGCCGAGGTCGAGGGGCCGGTCGAGCCACTGGCGAAGGTCGAGCGCCAGCCGGTCTGGCGCGATCCCGAGACCGGCTACATCCGCCGCAACGTGGCGCCGCCCGGCACCGGCTCCTCGCAGGAGGTCGTCCGCGTCGAGCTGCCGCCGGGCGCGCGTGTCGCCTATACGGCAGCGTCTTACGCCCAGCGTGACCATCACATCCTGCTGCTCTCCGGCCGGCTCCGCTTCGGCAACGGCGCCCGCGTCTTCGACCTGGAGGCCGGTGACTGCCTCTGGCTGCCGGAGGTCGCCGACAGCTGGTACTTCAATCCCGGACCCGGACCCGCCGAGTATCTGGTGATGATCGTGCGCCTGCCCGGATTCGGGAGGAGTGCATGACCCGCCCGCTGGTGCGGCTCGAGCCCGCGAGCCGGGCCCGCATCGGCCACAATGGCGGACCGCCGCTGGAACTCACCTCCAACGCCCTGCTCTGGCGGCGGGCGTCCAAGAAGGCGTGGAAGACGCCGCCCCGCGAGATCGCGCTCCGCCGCCTCGAGCAGGCCGAAGGCCTCGGCCTCTCCTACCGTGAATTCGCCGGCGTGCTGATGGATCGCGGCCGTCGTCTCTCCATGCTGGTCTTCGCGCCCGGCACCGTCGACGTGAAGCTGCCGGAGGTGCGCCGGAAATTCGCCACCCTCGGCAATCCCAGGATCCTGGTGCTGATCGACCGCCGGCCGGGCGCCTGGATCCCGGGCTCAGAAACTCATCTCGCCGGGAAGCCGACCGCGATCCGCTGGCTTCCCGCCGGGCCTTATGTGCCGGCGATGTCCGGTGCCATCGCCCGCTTCCTCACCGAGCACAGCCTGACCGCGGGCGAGGCGGTGATGATCGGCTCAAGCGGCGACGACCTCGCCGCGGCAGAGACCGCCGGCCTCGCCGTGTTCAAATGGGCGAGCGACTACTTCGCCGGCGCCTAGCGGTTAACCACCATTCGGTTCCCAGACGCATAGCGCCTCAAGCCCCGGTCGAAGACGACGACGGCGAGGGCGCCGTAGACGATCGCCGCCGCCACCACCGACAGCGCCTTCAGGGGATCGGCTTCCCGCACCGCCTCGACCGGCACCTGCGACATGAAGGCGACCGGCAGCACGGTGAACAGCACGAGGCGCACGCCCGAGCCGAAGACGTGCTGGGGATATACGGAGATCATCACGGTCACCTCCCAGAACTGGTCGGCGAGCTTGAGTGCGCCCGGCCACCAGAACACCGCGCATTGGGCAATGGCGATGCTGGACAGCATCACCACGCCGCCCGCGATCGACAGCCCCACCAGGATGGGCAGGTCGCTCAAACTGCGCTCGCCGATCCAGAGCCAGAGCACCAGCGCGCTGGCGGCATCGCCAAAGCCGGCCGGGATCGAGCGCGACATCAGGAGACTTGGCAGCGCATGGCGCGGCCGACCGAGATGCACGTCGAGCCCGCCATCGACGATGGTGCGGGCAAGATCGCGCACGCCGCCGGCCAGCGCCACCGAGACGCCGAAGCCGAAGGCGGCGACGCCGTAGAGCATCGCCACGTCGGCCTGGCCCCAGCCGCGAAGGCTGGGGAAGCGGTCGAAATAGAGCGCCCAGACGACGAAGAAGATCAGGTTGTTGACCGCCATCAACACGAGTTGCATCGCCGCCGGCCCCGGCCGGGCGAAGCCGGCGCGAAGGTTGGTGGCGATCAGCGCGCCGAGATATCCAAAGCTCGCGGTCATCGTCACACGCCCTCCCTGAGGAAGCGGCGGGTCGCGGCGGCGGCAACGGCGGCGACCAGCAGCAGCGCCAGTGACAGCCACAGCGCCTGCCAGAGGAAGACTTCGACGATCGCCGCGGGATCGGCCGCGAAGACGAGGCTCGCCGGGCGATAGAGGATCGCCGCAAACGGTGTCGCCATGCCGACGTCGCGAATCCAGGCCGGATAGAGCGTCAGCGGGATGAACAGCCCGCCGAAGACGAAGACCAGCTTCTGCCAGATCCAGTAGGCCGGCGCCGGCGTGCCGACCCAAGCGGTCAGCAGGCCGATGACGACCTGGAACAGGAGTGCCAGGAAGGCGGCGAAGATCGCGGCCAGCACGATCGCCGGCGCCGCCGTCCAGGCGAACGGCACCATGCCGGTCGCGAGCCAGGCGATCAGCGACCCATACGCAAGGAGCGCGAACAGGCGGAACAGCGTGCCGCCGGCCTCTTCGGCGATCCAGGCCAGCACATAGGCGAAGGGCCGGCTCAGCGCCGCCTCGATGGCACCTGAGTTGATGTCCTGCTCGATCTCGCGGAAGACGTAGCCGACCGAGAAGACGATCGCCTCCGTCATCATCACGTACCAGGCGAGACGATTGGAATCGAAGCCGGAACCCGCGAGCGGCGTCGCCTGCCAGATGGTGGCGAAGATCAGCACCGGGATCGAGAACAGCAGCATGCGGCCGAACAAGCCGATCCGGTCGCGCGAGGCACCGCGCCATCCGAGACGCAGGAAGGCCGCGGACGCGCCGAGGACTCTCGATATCTCGTTCATGTCACGCGCGCCTCGGCGCCCCGGTAGATGTCGCGGATGACGTCGTCGAGCGGCGGGTTCTCGATGGCGAGATCGCGGACGGAGAATCGCTCGAGCGCGGTCGCGACCACGCGCTCGACGGCGATCGTGCCGAGATCGACGGCGAAGCTGATGCGGTGCGGCTCGCGCGACGCGACGGCGACGCCCGGAAGATCGAGCGCCGGGCTTTCCTCCTCGGTCATCAGCGTCACCAGGCGGTGGCGAAGATGCTGGGCACGCAGCGCCGCCAGCGGCTGGTCGAGCAGCAGCAGGCCCTTGTCGATGACGAGAGCCCGCTCGCAGATGCGCTCGATGTCGCCGGTGTCGTGCGAGGTCAGCAGGATCGTCGTCCCCTCCTCGGTCGAGAGCTGGATCAGGTGATCGCGCAAGCTCGCCTTGGCCGAGACGTCGAGGCCGATGGTCGGCTCGTCCAGCAGCAGGATCGGCGGCGCGTGCATCAGCGCCGCCGCGATCTCGCAACGGAGCCGCTGGCCCAGCGACAGCTGCGCCACCGGCCGGTCGAGCAGGTCGGCAATGGCGAGCGTGCCGGCGAGCCGGTCGAGACGCGCCGCCGCGTGGACGCGGTCGAGCCCGTAGATGCGGGCGATCAGCTTGAGGCTGTCCCTGACCGGCAGGTGGTACCAGAGCTGCGAGCGCTGGCCGAACAGGATGCCGATGCGGCGCGCCAGCTTCTGGCGCTCCAGCCACGGAACGAAGCCCGCGACCTCGGCATGGCCGGAGTTCGGCGTCAGGATGCCGGTCAGCATCTTCAGGGTCGTCGACTTGCCGGCGCCGTTCGGGCCGATGAAGGCGACGCGCTCCCCCGGCCGGATGGTGAACGATATGCCGCGGACGGCCTCGACCTCGGCCATCGGCTCGCGCTTGAACAGCGTCGAGAGCCCGACGCGCCGGCGGACGCGGAAGCTCTTGGCCAGGTTCTCGACGACGATCGCGGCGGCAACGGACATGACACGACTCCGGAAATGCGAAAGGCCCCGACGTTTCCGGCGGGGCCCCTGGGTAGAACTCGATTGCGTCGATCCGAACTCAGCGCACGCGTTCTCCCAGGGGCCGGGTCATGGCCTCCATAAGGGTAACGATGCAGAGCTTCGGCGACGTGAACATGGCGCTACGCGTATCCGAGACCGGGACCGCTTGTCAAACGCTCCGCCGCGAGGAACGCGCGGAGACGCTCGATCATCACCTCGGCATAGCCGGCGCCGCCGGCGGCGACGCGGCGGAAGTTGAGGGCGACCAGGATCGGATGCAGCCGCCGCGCCAGACGCGCCGCTTCCATCAATCGTTCCCTTGTGCCAAAGCCGGCCCAGACCGACAGATAGGCATCGACGAGCGGGTCGGATGCCGCATCGGTGAGGCCGTGATTCCAGCCGGCGCTGTCGAGGCACGAGGCAAGCGAGAGGAAGGGATGCGAGACGACCGCATCGCTCCAGTCGGCGATGACCATACGGCCGTCACGCACGAGCACGTTGTTGTCGTGGAAGTCGCAATGCTCGATCGTCTCCGGCACCCCACACGCGGCAAGACGGGCGCACAGCGCCTCGACCCGCGGCGCCAGCGCGCGCAGCCCGTCGATCTCCTCCGTCGCCAGGCCGGGAACGTCTTCAAGAAGCGAACGATAGAGCGCCGGGAGCCTCGCCAGCCGCCAGTCCGCGAGGCCGAGCGACAGCAGAGTCTCGACGCGCTCAACCGTCCCGTGCTGGATCCCGGCGCAAAGAGCGAGGGCCGCCGCGAGCGGCGCGGTCTCGAACCGGGCCTTCAGCGACGCGCGAAGCGGCACGCCGGCATCGGCCATGAGCAGGCGACGCTGCACGAAGTCAATCGCGAGAAACTCCGGCACCTTGCCCGGAAACCACTCCGAGAGCACCGGCAGCAAGGAAAGCTCGACGGCGAAGGCCGGCGCCACTTCCTTCAGGTAGACGTCGCCCCTGTCGGTCGCGAGGCGCGTCACCGTCGACCATGGATAGGAGCGGATGGTCTCCGCATCCCCGAGCAGCCGCTCTCCTCGCTGAACCAGCATGCCGCGGGCCCAGTCGATGGCGGCGCTCACAAGTCGCCCCTCAGCATCTCGGCAGACGCCCGGCCGAACGCCCGCCATGTCAGGGCGACGCCAAAGGCCAGCGTGATCGCATCGCCGAGGACGAGCATGCCTGCCGCCAACGTCGCCGCCGCGACCGCTCTGATGCCAGCGACGAACGGGCCGCGGATCTCACGAAGCGCGAGCCGAAGCGACAGCGGCAAGCCGAGCGGCCGGGGGCGTCCACGCATGGAGCGCGGACGCTACCACCCGGCGACGAGGGATGTCAGTCGGCGGTGACGACGCCGCCGGGAGGTGGCTTCGGTTCGGCGCGCCCCCGGTGGAGTGTCGAGCGGACGAGACGGCCGGTGCTGCGGAAGGCGCTCTTCAGCCAGCCGGCGATCACCCGCGCGCGATAGCGGCGGGCGGCCCGTTCGATTTCGGCGAGCGACGGCGGGTCGAGGGGGCGGGGCTGGGTCGGCTCGAGGACGGCGACGACCGCGAGCCAGTTCGATTCATCGTGGGTATAGGGCCACATTGCCTGTCTCCTGCAAGTGGGGTCCCCTCCGGCACGGGGCCTTCTTGATGGGCCGCGCGCACGCAGTATCTGGTTGTTCCGACAGGGGTTTCAAGGAATTTGTGCGCTGCACAATAGAGCGGCACTGCCCGCGTCGGAGGCAGCCGGCCGGCGCCTTCGAATGCTTGGCCTATTCGAACTCGCCCGAAGTGGGCTGCCTCAAATGAAGGCAGCTATGTTGTCCTAACCGGGCTGCCGCCGGAGACGAGTCAGCCGAAGCGGCCGGTGATGTAGGACTGGGTGCGCTCGAGTTTCGGGTTGGTGAACATCGCCTCGGTCTCGCCGTACTCGATCAGCCGGCCGAGATACATGAAGGCGGTGTTGTCGGAGACCCTGGCCGCCTGCTGCATGTTGTGGGTGACGATGACGATGGTGTAGCGGCCTTTGAGGGCGTCGATCAGCTCTTCGATGCGGCTGGTGGCGATCGGGTCGAGGGCCGAGCACGGCTCGTCCATCAGCAGCACGTCCGGATCGGCGGCGATGGCGCGGGCGATGCAGAGGCGCTGCTGCTGTCCGCCCGAAAGGCCCAGCGCGGATTCCTTGAGGCGATCCTTGGCTTCTTCCCACAACGCCGCCCCCTTGAGCGCGCGCTCGGCGGTCCCGTCGAGAAGGGCGCGGTCGCGGATGCCGTCGACGCGGAGCGGGTAGACGACGTTCTCGTAGATCGACATCGGAAACGGGTTCGGCTTCTGGAACACCATGCCCATGCGCTTCCTGAGCGCGATCACGTCGACGCCGGCACCGTAGACCTCGGCGCCGTCGAGCCGCATCGATCCCTCGATGCGGATGCCGTCGATCAGGTCGTTCATGCGGTTGAGGCAGCGCAGCAGGGTCGACTTGCCGCAGCCCGACGGCCCGATCAGCGCCGTCACCAGGCCGCGCTGGATGTCGAAGGTGTTGTCGAACAGCGCCTGCTTGTCGCCGTACCAGAGATTGAAGTTGCGAATCTCGACATTGGCGCCGTCCGGCCCGAGGCGGGGATGGACGGCGGTCGGTTCGTAGACGGCGGCGGGAGCGGCAGTCATCTTCGGCGTCCTCTAGAACTGGCTGCCAGCGAAGCGACGCTTCAGCCGGTTGCGGATGACGATGGCCGCCGCGTTCATCGCCGCGATCATGGCGATGAGCAGCAGGGTGGTGACGAAGACCATCGGCTTGCCGGCCTCGGAGTTCCGCGACTGGAAGCCGACGTCGTAGATGTGGAATCCGAGATGCATGAAGCTGCGCTCGAGGTGCAGATAGG
>CAMDFP010000002.1 GCA_945897335.1 Asaia bogorensis
AAGCTCGGCATCTCATCGAAAATTTCTTCTGCAAGCTCAAGCAGTTCCGAGCCATCGCCACGCGCTACGACAAACGTGCCAGAAACTTCCTCGCCGCAATCTATCTGGCCTCGATCGCCATTTGGCTTAATTGAGGACACGCCCTAGCCAATGATGCCCTTTCTCGTCCCTTCTCAACCGTTGGCGGTAGCCGGCGGGAAAGTGTGATTTCCGTGTCGCCAACGCCCATGCCGATCCGGCCGGATGCGCTCGGCAGTCCCGCCTTTCTGGCCTGTCACGGCGTGCGGCTGGCCTATGCCGCGGGCGGCATGGTCAAGGCCATCGCCTCGGCCCCCATGGTGGAACGCCTGGCCAGGACCGGGTTGCTGGGCTTTCTCGGCACCGGCGGCGTGGCGGCGGCGCAGATCGCCGACGACGTCGCCGGCCTGGCACGGACGCTCGGACCGGATTTGCCGTGGGGCGTCAATTTCCTGCACAACTTCGTGCTACCCGAGGCCGAGGAGCGGGTGCTCGACATCCTGCTCGCCCACGACGTCCGGCGCCTCGAGGCCTCGGCCTTCATCGTGCCGACGCCGGCCTTGGTGCGCTATCGGCTGACCGGCCTCGCCACCGGACCGGACGGCGCGCCGACCGCGCGCCATCTCATCATGGCCAAGGTGTCGCGCCCGGAGGTGGCGCGGCGATTTCTGGCACCGGCCGAACCGGAGATCGTCCGGGCCCTGCTCGCCCGCGGCCAGGTGACGGCGGAGCAGGCTGCGCTGGCTGCCCGCATCCCGCTCGCCGACGACCTCTGCATCGAAGCGGATTCAGGTGGCCACACGGACAAGCAGGTGTCGCTGGCATTGCTGCCCAGCATGCTACGCCTACGCACCGAGATCGCGCGCGGCTTCCCGCCGGCCGGGGGCGTGCGGATCGGCGCCGCCGGCGGCATCGGCGCGCCAGAGGCGGTGGCCGCCGCCTTCGTGCTCGGTGCTGACTTCGTGCTCACCGGCTCGGTCAACCAGTGCACGGTCGAGGCGGCGACCAGCGACCTTGCCAAGGACATGCTGGCGGCAGCCGGCCCGCAGGATTTCGACATGGCGCCGGCAGGCGACATGTTCGAGATCGGTGCCCGCGTCCAGGTGCTCAAGCGCGGCACGCTGTTCGCCGCCCGCGCCAATCGCCTCTACGAGCTGTACAGGACGCACCGATCGCTTGACGACATCGCGCCGGCGGTGCTGCGCGAGATCGAGGAACGCTATTTCGGCCGCAGCGTCGCCGAGGTCTGGGCGGAGACGGCGGGCCACTATGCGGCGGCGGCACCGGGAGAACTGACCGAAGCCGAGGCCAACCCGCACAAGAAGCTGGCGATGGTCTTTCGTTGGTACTTCATCCACACCGCGCGGCTTGCGCTCGACGGCACGATCGCGGCGCGCAGCAATTTCCAGATCCACGCCGGCCCGGCGATGGCGGCATGCAACGCGTGGCTGGCCGGAACCGCATTGGCGGACTGGCGCCGCCGTCACGTCGACGATCTCGGCATCCGGCTGATGACCGAGGCCGCGGGCCATCTGGAGCGGCAGTTCTCCGCCTGGACCCAGGCGTCAGCCGAAGCGCGGCCACGCCCTGTTTCTCGAACGGGAACCGACCGATGAACCATGGCTTGCCGCCAGGCCCAACCTTCGCGCTGGCGTCCCGATTGAACTACGTCAGGAACCCCTACGAGCTGTTCGCCGAGTGCCGGCGGAAATACGGCGATCCGTTCACCGTGACGACCTCGATGAAGACGGTGATCACCGGCGATCCCGCCGCGGTGAAGCAGATCTTCACCGCACCGACCGAGCATTTCAAAGCGCTGCAGAGCGAGGCGCAAAGACGCGTGATCGGCGACTCCTTCACCTCGATGTCCGGGCCGCCGCACCGGGCGCAGCGCGAGATCGTTACGCCGGGACTGAGAGCCGATGGACTGCGCAGCCTGGCGCCGATGATGGTCGACGCCGTGGTGGCGCAGATGGAGAGCTGGCATCCCGGACGCACGCTCGACATGGTCGAGGAGGGCGTGACCATCGCGCTGGAGATCATCGTCAGGACCATCTTCAGCGTCGAGGATCCCGCCGCCATCGCCGAGCGGCGCACCGCGATCCGTGATTTCGGCGACCGGCTGAGCAACAAGACCTTCCTGATCCTCTCGGTGCTCGGGTTCCTCAACGAAAGCCTGCCGCCGAACGCAAGGTTCCGCGCCGCCCAGATGCGCCTGAGGCAGCTTCTCCACGAGACCATCGACCAGATCCGCGCCGCCCCGGAGCAACGGCGCGGCCTGCTCTCCCGCATCGTCGGCACGCGGACCCCGGACGGCGCGCCGGCGATGGCGGATTCGGTGATCGTCGACAACATGGTCACCATGCTGATCGCGGGCCACGAGACCTCGGCGATGTCGATCGGCTGGGCCATGTTCTGGGCGCATTCCAATCCCGAGATCTACCGGAAGCTCATGGAGGAGCTGGCCGATGTCGACGTCGAGGGCGACCCGAACGCGACCCAGACGCTGCCCTATCTGAACGCCTTCGTGCGCGAGATGATGCGTTTCTTCCCGCCGGTTCCGGACATCATCCGTGTCATCGGCGAGACGCCGCTCGAGGTGAAGGGCTACCGGCTGACCGAGAACACGCAGGTCGCGGCCTGCGTGTTCCTCACGCATTTCGATCCCGCCATCTACCCGGAGCCGGACGTGTTCCGCCCGGAGCGCCACCTCGAGCGACGCTACTCCGCCTTCGAATACTATCCGTTCGGCGGCGGCGAGCGGATCTGCGTCGGCAACACCTTTGCTCCGATCGAGATCAAGATCGCGCTCGCCGTGCTGCTGAAGCGCGGCCGCTTCACGCTGCTCAACACGAAGCGGCCCCACGTCGCCCGCACGCGCTTCCTGATGGGCCCGAAGGAGCCGATCATGTGCCGCTATGAGGGGCCGTTGTGACGGCCGGCGCATGAGCCGCGCCGCGACCCTGCCGCCGGGCCCGCGCGGCACCCTCGCCTCGCTGGCGCGCTTCGCGCGAGATCCCGTCGCCACCCATGCCGATTGGGCGGCACGCTACGGCGACCCGTTCACGCAGCCGATGCCGGGCTTCCCCATGGTCGTAACCGGCCGACCCGATGTCATACGCCGGGTGCTGACGCTGCCGCCGGAGGCCTTCGGCGTCATCGATGCCGGCACCGAAGTGATGGGGCGCTTCTCTCTGATCCGCCTCGATGGCGCCCAGCACCAGGCGGTGCGCCGACAGGTCGGCCCGCTGGTGATGGACCCATTGCGCCACGGCAACGGCCAGGCGATCCAGGAGATCGCCCGGCGCCACTTCGCCGCTGCTGCCGGACAGCCGTCCGCGCCGGCGATCGGGCTGACCAAGCGGCTGACCCTGGAGGTCATCCTGCGCAGCGTGCTCGCTTTGGCGGACGCCGCCACCCTGGACCGCTTCGCCGCCGCGTATGGCGCCTTGCAGTCGAAAGCGAGCTTCCTGCTGCATTTCGTGCCGGCGCTGCAGATCGATCTCGGGCCGTGGAGTCCGTGGGGCCGCATCAAGCGGGCGCGACAGCAGGTCGACACGATCATCGCCGCAGCGATCGAGGCCGCCGGGGCCGCGACGGACCCGTCCGGCCCGCTTGCTCCGATCGCCCGGGCCGCGGCCGAGGCATCCGACCCGGTTCTCGGCATCGAGTCTCTCCGCCACCAGGTGTTCACCCTGCTGTCGGCCGGCCATGCCTCGACGGCGCAGGCGCTCGCCTGGGCGGTGCATCATGGCTGGAGCGACGGCACCATCCTGGCGCGGCTGCGGGCCGAGCTGGATCCGATGACACCGAACTTGGACCCGGGTCAGGTGATCCGCCTCCCCTATCTCGATGCCTTCTGCCGCGAGGTGCTTCGCCTCCGTCCGATCGGCCCGATGATCGGGCGCAAGCTGAACCAGCCGATCGAGATCGGCGGATGGTCGCTTCCGGCCGGGACCGTGATCGGCCTCTCCGTCTCCCTGGCGCACCGCGCTCCGACGGGATTCGCGAAACCCGACACCTTCCGGCCCGAGCGCTTCCTCGAAGGCCGCGAAGCCCAGGCCCACGCCATCCCGTTCGGCGGCGGCGTGCGCCACTGCCTCGGCGCCAACCTGGCTCTCACCGTGATGAAGCTGGCCCTGGCCGAGCTGATCGCCGGTTACGACGTGACCCTGCTCGACCGCCGCCCGCCCCAGCATCGCCTGATCGACGCCGTAGCCGGCCCGGCCGGCGGCGTGATGGCACGCATCACGCCGCGGAAAGCCGCTTAAGCCTCCATCGGCAGGATTCGGCGGAGGCCGTAGTCGACCGCTCGTGTCCGCGCCGCCCTCTCGCGCGGATAGCCCAGCGACACTTCCTGGAACCGCACGCCGTCATAGGTCTCGCTCACCGGGATGTGCAGATGGCCATAGACGGCACACACCGCCCGATAGCGTCGATGCCAGTCCGCCGTATGGCGAGTGCCGCACCAGAGGCTGAATTCCTGATACCACAGGCGGCCGACCGGGCTGGGATGCAAGGGCCAGTGCGAGATCAGGACGGTCCGCGTTCCATCCGGCAAGGCGACCAGGCGGCCAACGCTGTAGTCGAGGCGCGCCGCGCACCAGGACTCCCGGTTGGGATAGGGATCAGCGGGCAGCAACGTCTCGTCGCTGCACATCACCCGCGAGACGGCCATGGCCTGGTCCTTCGTCAACCCTTCCGGCCGCATCGTGTAATCGTAGAGAAGGAACAACGGCGCGACGGCGATGTCTCCCGCCGGGTCCCGCCACAGCGGATAGGGATCTTCCGGGGTCAGCACGTCGATCTCGCGGCAACGTTCGACCAGGTGCAGATACCGGTCCTGGCCGCGTCGCTCGCTCTCTCCCGTGTGCCAGAGGTCGTGATTGCCCGGCGCGAACATCACCTTGGCGAAGCGGTCCCGCATCCGGCCGAGGAAGCCGATGATGTCGTCCTGCCGATGCGCGACATCGCCGGCAACAGCCAGCCAATCTTCCGGGCCGTCGGGCTGGAACGCGTCGGCGATCTCGCGATTCTCACGGTAGTTCAGATGCACGTCGCTGATGGCGAAAAGCCTGGGACCGAACTCCACGTTTTGCGTCTCCGATCGTTCGCCGTCAATCCTCCAGGTGCCCTTTCAGCAGAGCCAGAAGATCGCCAACCGTCCTCACCTTTTCCATGGCGACGCCGCTCAGCTTCACGCCCCAGGTATCGGCGACCGCGCCGCGGAACTCGGAGCTGGCCAGCGAATCCCACTCGCCCAGTCCGATCAGGACCTGATCGTCCGTCGTCGTGCCCGGCTCGAGGCGCGCCAGGTCTTCGACGATGGCCAGGATCTCTTTGCGTTTCATTGTCCGCTCCCCTCAGATCTCGATGCCGTCGGCAATCGCCGCAAGAAAGCGCTCAACGTCAACGGCGGGATAATCGTCGATGTAGTACGACATCGTCAGCGTCACGGCCCGGCCATACTCAGATGCAACCACCAGCACCAAAGGCAGGGACAGCGGCATCGCGCAGAGCGTCACGGCGCTCGGGGACGATTCCGCGAAGCGGACGCGCCGCTCCGAGACATGCCCGACATTGGTGAAAGTCGGCGGGGCCGGTTTGTTCAACCCCTTTTCCATCAGGCGATCGAGAGTCCGGCGCTTGCGCGCATAGGTCATCGCAGAAAACATCTTGGCGGCGAACGGATTGGCCGCCCCCATGAAGGATCCGCGATGACGCGCCATCTCGCGCGAGACGCGGTCGAGCGTGTCGCTGAAGCGCTCGCCGAGGTCCGGCTCGACATAGACATTGGCGATGCCGCCGAGATTGCAGATCGCCGGCCGACTCTCCACCTCCGCATAGCGGCGCATGTTGATCGGCATGACGATTTGCAACGGCCGGCCCGGGTCGCCGCGACAGAACGCCATGAAGGCCCGCGCATATCCGGCGAGCAGCATGTCGTTGCGCGACAGCCCGCGTATCTTGGCGGCGGCATCGATCTCAGCTAGACGTTCGGCCGGAATCTGCACTCTGGCGAGGGCCGGGCGCGTGCGCGCCGCTGCGGCGAATGCAGAACGACTCCGCAGGAAGCCTTCGTGACGGCGCAGCATGCGCGGCAACTCGCCGAGGTCACGCAACAGCACCTTAAGCTTGTCCTTCAGGCTGAAATCGGCAAGCCAGCGGAAGCTGTCGCGCGAGGCAGTGTTGGTCGGCAGCCGAAAATCCGGGTCCGCGGCAATGCCGCTGTACAACGCCGCGAAACGCTCCAACGCCAGGATCAGGGCGCCGCCGTCCGCCACGACATGGGAAACTCCCAGGATCAGCCGGTCGCCGCCGCGATGGCGCAACAGTTGCACCGTCACGTTGCGGCTGCGCATGGCGTCGAACGCCGCACCGACCATCTTCGTGGTTTCGCCCTCGACGTCCTCGACATCGTCGAGCATGACGAAGCCTGGAACGTCATCGAGGTCGTCGCGGCGACGCCACACCGGCACCGCGCCGCTGTCGTCGAATCGGCAGCCGAGCACGGGCTCGGCATCGAGTAATCGCCGTGTCGCCTGCCGGACGACGCTCGCGTCCAGGGGTGAGACGAAGTCGAGTACCATGTAGACATAGCTGGTGGTGTCGTAGCTGGCGAAGATCTGCACCATCTGGTCCTGGAACTCGGCGGCGATGGTGTCGGGTTCTGTGGCCGTCATCGATTGCCCCATCGGTCGCGGATGCGTGCCTGCACATCGGCATCTGCGAAGGTCACATCATGCATCGCCGCCTCGGCTTCGACCGCGGCCGGCAGCCGCTCCTTCAGCCCGCGAGTCAGCTGCGCCTTCAACAGCCGCAACGCCGCCGCCGGCTTGTCGGCCAGCTCCCGAGCGAGTCCGAGGGCCGCATCGACCACACCGTCGCGCGGCACCACCGGGAAGGGCAGCCCGCGCTTCTCCAGCGCGCCGCCGTGATAGCTCCTGGCGCTCATCAGCATCTCCGATGCCAGCGCCGGCCCGAGCTTCTCCGGCAATAGCAGCGTCGAGCCCATTCCAGGAGTGAAACCGTACTTCATGAAGTTGGCGGAATAGAGCGCCTCGCGAGCCAGAACCACCATATCAGCGTAGAGCCCGAACACCAGCCCGCCGCCCAGTGCGTGCCCCTGCATGGCGCTGATCACCGGCACCGGGCAGTCCAGCAACAGGCGATAGAAGCCCGCCTCGTCGAAGCGCGTGCGGCGTTCGGCGATTCCGATCAATTCTTCGATCGTGCCGCCGGCCAGGAAGATGCTGTCGAAGCCGTGCAGAACCACGGCGCGGGCCTCGGCGTCGGCGGCGATCTCAGCCATGGCATCGAACAGGCCGCCGACGAGCGCGCGCGTGAAGGTATTGCGGCCTTCGCGGTCCTCCATGGCCACGACCCAGATGCCGTCGGCCTGTCGCGTGCGTCTTACGACTTCCGCCACGGCAACCCTCCTCCCTCGAGGAAGCGGCGGATACCTGTCATCACGCCTGGATCGGCGATGCGGGCGCAGATGAGATCGAGCGCACGTCGTTCCATCCCGGCATCGATCGGCGCCAGGTCGCGGAAATAGGCCTTGGCCGCAGCCACCGCACCGGGATCCATGCGATCGACCTTGATCAGCACGCGGCGAAGCGCGTCGTCCAGGTCCGGGGCAACCTCGTCGACCAAGCCGATCGCGCGCGCCTCGGTGGCGTCGATGCGCTGGGCGGTCAGCGTCAGCCGCCACGCCGCCTGCCAGCCGGTACGACGGACCAGGAAGGGCGCGATCGTCGCCGGCACCAGACCGAACAGCAGCTCGGTCAGGATGAAGCCGGTGCGCGGGGAGGCGAAGACCAGATCGCACGCCGCCGCCAGGCCGAGACCGCCGGCGCTGACCCGGCCGTCGACCGCGGCGATGACCGTCTTGTCCACCTGTCCGAGCCGCATCAGCAACCGCCAGAACGGTGCGATGCGATCCTCGAGGTCGCCCGGCGTCGAAACCTCGGTGGCCGTCGCCTCGGCGAAATCCATGCCGTCGCAGAACACGCCGTCGCGACCGCGGATCACCAGGACGCGCAGGCCGTCATCCGCTTCCAGCGTGTCCAGCGCGTCGTTGAGCGCGACGATGAGCGCCGCGTTCAGCGTGTTGCCGGCGGCGGGACGCGCCAGCTCGGCGGTCAGCAGCGAGCCGCGGCGCGACAGGATGACGGGCGGGTTCAGCTCCATCGGTAATGCCGCTGCCAGCCGTCGATGCGGTCCAGAACCAGGTAGCCGCGGCCGGCGAAGGCGTCCTCGTAGATGTCGGCCGCACCGTCGACGCCGATCATCGCGTCACGCACACCGGCCAGGCTTCTATGCTCGTCGAGCAAGGCGTCGTAGCGCACGACCGGCACATGCGCACGGCCGGCCAGCGCATCGGCGACGCCGGACTCGGCCATAGCCCTCCCCGCCCCTGCCGGCGCCATGCCGCTGTAGAACTCCGAGCAGCAGCCGGAGCCATACGAGAACAGGCCGATGCGTCGCGCCGCCGAATCCTCGCCATGATCGATCGCACCGGCGAGCGCCAGGAAGATCGTGCCGGAATAGATATTGCCGACCTCGCGGCAATAGGTGAGCGAGGGCGCCATGCGCAGCCGGAAGTCCGCTTCGATGGCGTCGGGCGCGACCGAGGCAAGCTTCCGCATCAACGTGCGGTGCGCGCCCTTGACCATGCCACCGAACGGCGTGTGGAAGGCGAGCAGGCTGAAATGCCGGACGAAGTCGATCGTCCCGACCGCCTCGCGATAGGCGGCGAAGGACTGCTCGCAGCAGGTGAGATAGCTGAGCAGCGACAGGTCGGCGTCGCCGGTCTCCATGTCGGCGGTCGGCCGGCAGGCATCGGCCACCTCGTAGCTGTGGATGCCCGAGGCGCCGGGCTCCAGCGCCAGGATGTCGGGCCGGCGCCCGACCAGCAGCGCGACCGCGGCCGAGCCCTGGCTCGGCTCGGCATAGGAATGCCGCACCGGCCGGCCGATGTCGGTGCACACCACCAGCGCGCGGGCGCCGCCGCCGTCGGTCGCCGCCCAGGCCGCCGCCATGCGCAGCGCCGCGGTGCCGCCATAGCAAGCCTGCTTGATCTCGAACTGCCGGCAGCGCGGATCGAGGCCGAGATGCTTATGGACGTAGGCGCCCATCGACTTGCCGTGGTCGATGCCGGACTCGCTGGCGACGATCAGCAGGCGGATCTCGGCGCGCTCGGAGTCGGAGAGGCCGTCGACCACCGGCTTCGCCGCATTGACCGCGAAGCTGACCGCATCCTCGAACGGCAGGGCGAGGCTCTTCCGGCGCATCAGCAGGTTCTCGAAGCGGCGCTGGTCGAGGCCGCGCGCCAGCGCCAGCTCGCCGACGTCGAGATAGGCCCGCCCGCCATAGAAACCCAGGCGCTCGATGCCGGTGATCATGACGCCTCCAGGATCACCGCGGCATTGAAGCCGCCGAAGCCGAATGCCGTCTTCATCGCGCGGCGCACCGGGCGCCGGATGGCCTTAGGCCCGGCATAGGGCAGCGCGCGCACCGGGTCCGACAGTCCGACATTGGGATGGACGAAGCCGTCGCGCATCTGGATCAGGACGGCGACGGTCTCGACCAGCCCGGCGGCGTTCACCGCATGGCCGAGCAGCCCCTTGGCGGCGTTCACCACGATGCCGGGCACTTCCGCAAAGACCGCGGCGAGGGCGTCGGCCTCGACCTTGTCGCCGAGCGGCGTCGAGGTCGCGTGCGCGCCGACGAGGTCGACATCGGCCGGCGCCATCCCGGCAGCGGCGAGCGCCCGGCGCATCACCCTGATCTCGCCATCCAGGCTCGGGCTCGGCAGGTGAGTGCCGTCGAGCAGCAACTCGGCTGCGGCGATCCGCGCCAAGGACGCCGCCGGGCCGGTGCGTTCCAGCAGAAGCGCAGCGGCGGCTTCGCCAGGGACGAAGCCGGAAGCGGCAACGTCGAAAGGCCGGCTGGCGGGGCCGGCGCCGATCCGCCGGTCGTCGGCCAGCCCGCCGATCAGGTCGAGCCCAGCCCATTCGGCGCGCCCGAAATCGACCGGCAGGCCGACGACGAGGCAGGCGGTCGCACGACCGGCCGCCAGCATGTCGACGGCGGCGACCACGGCGGCAAGACCACTCGCCGACGCCGCGCCCACGGTCATCCCCGGGCCGCGGCACCCGAACACGGCGGAAAGAACCCCGACGGCATGGCTGTCGAGCATCTCGAAGCCGTAACGCGCGTCGGGCCGCGCCGCGGCATCGGAAAACCGAACCGCCATCGCCGCGGTGTAGCCTGCGAACAGATTGCTGCCGGCAACCACGAGACCGAGTCGCTCGTCATCGCCCGCTGCCGTGCGCCCGGCCATCGCCAGTGCTTCCGCCGCCGCCAGCACGCCAAGGCCGAGACTCCGGCGGACGCCGCGCAGTACCTTGCGGGCGCGATCCGCGACCATCGGCAGGAGTGCCGTCAGTCGAGCGTTCAGCTCGGCGTTGTCCAGATCCGGCGCCGGCGCCGCCCAGCGTGGCGCGGCGAGGTCGGGCCATTCGCCGGGCTGCAGCCGGCGTACGCCGATGCAGCCTTGCGCAAGTCCCTCCGCGAGGGCCGCGACGCCGAAACCGAGCGAGGACGCTGCCCCCATGCCGATGATCATGGCCGTCATGCTGTCCGCACGCTTCAATGTCCGCCCGCATGCCGATGCAGCACGTCGATCAGCGCATCGATGGTGGCGAGACCGACGAGATCGCGCGGCGGGATGTCGATGCCCAGCACCGCCATCGCGGCCAGCGTCACCTCGACCCGGTCGATCGAGTTGGCGCCGAGCTCGGTCATGCTGCGCTCCGGGCGGATCTCGGCCGGCGGCACTTCGGGCAAGCCTTGCCGTACCTGCTCCAGCACCACCCGGGCGACATGGGCGCGCGAGCCCGCCGCCAGCTCGCCCGCCAGCACCGTGCGGATGCCGGCGGCAAGCCGGCCGGCATGCGGCTCAAGCACCAGGGAGAAATGGTCGCACTCGATCGCATGGAGCTCGAGCGGACCGCCGACCAGCACGTCCCAGCCGGCACGATAGTCGCCGTCGGTGAGGAAGGCCGGGAGATCGAGCGGATTGTCCGCCGGCGCCATCCCCTGGGTGCAGCGGAACAGCACGGTGCGGAGCGGCGGCTCGATCGGCACGGCGCGATAATCGGCGAGCGCCCGGCCGATGACGCGCGCCACCCGATCCATGCCGCCAATCAGCCGGCTCGCTTCCGGGCGCGGCATCGGTGGCGGCGCACCGGCATAGAGATGGTCGAGCACGCTCGTCACGCGTTGCGCATCGTCGAGCGCGGCAAGCGCGTCGGGCGCCAGCATCGGCCGGCCCCAGCGCTTCGCCAGCCAGTTGCCGGCGAGCCGGTAGATGAAACCCTCGCCGAAGCCCTGGTCCATGCCGGTGAGGCTGCGGTTTCCCGGCGCGTTGGCATCCAGCAGCAGAAGTCCCGTCGCCGGCCGGCCGCGCGCCGCCATGATCCGCGCCACGGCGAAGGCGATGGCGCCGCCGCCAGAATAGCCGCCGAGCCAGTACGGGCCGGACGGGTACGCCTCCATGAGCAGGCCGGCGTAGATCGAGGCGAAGGCCTCGACAGTTTCGGGCACCGGCGCGTCGCCGTTGAGGCCCGGGGCCTCGAAGGCATGGACCGGGACGGCGTCGCCGAGCTTCTGGGCGAGGTCGACGACCCAGCTCACTTCCCCTGGCGCGCCATGCACCAGGAACACTGGTGCGGTCGTGCCGGTCGCCCGGATGGTGACCAGCGGCGAACGCACCGCCGGCTGCGTCTCGAGGGCGGGGCCGGCGAGAGCAGCGGCAAGCCGGCCGAGCGTCCGGTGCTGCCACAGCAGCGTCACCGGCATCGGCCGCCCGGCGACCCCCTCGATCCGGCGCGCGATCTCAAGACCGCTGACAGAGGTCAGGCCGAGTTCGTCGAGCGGCCGGTCCGGTGCAATTTCGGCTGCGCCAAGTCCAAGGACGTCGGCCGCGACGCGGGTCAGTTGAGCCAGCAGCGGCCCTGCGGCCTGGGGTATTGGCTGCGTAGGCCGCACTGTCTGTACCAAGGGGCGCCGGATCACGGCGGCATCGACGGCGACCACCACCTTGCCGACATTCTCGCGCCGCGCCAGGCGACCATAGGCCTCCTCGATCCGCGAGAACGGCACGACGGCATCGATCAGAGGTCGGACGGTTCCTGCCGCCATCGCCGCCGCCATGCCGGCAAGCTCGGCCTGGGTGAGCGCGGCACCCGCAAGGACACGGCCGAGATTGACGGCGATGAAACTCTGGTTGTCGAGGAAACGCGACAAGTCGAGCCGACCGCCGGACATCAGGCCCGCCAGCGCGACCTCGACATAACGGCCGCCCGGCGCCAGCAGGTCGATGCCTTGCTGCACCGCATTGCCGCCGAGCAGGTTCACCACCACGTCGGCGCCACGGCCTGCGGTTCCCGCCCGGACCCACGTCGAAACGTCGCCGGTCTTGTAGTCGAAGACTTCGGCGCCGAGGCGACGCAGCGCGTCCAGCTTGGCAGGCGAGCCGGCGGTCGCCAGCACGCGCGCCTTCGCCGCCAACGCCAACTGCACCACGAACGGACCGACGCCGCCGCCGGCCGACGTCACCAGCACGGTCTCGCCCGGCGCCACGCCGGCGCGATCGAGCGCGTGACGCGCGGTCAGCCACCCGATCGGGAAGGCCGCCGCCTCGGTCAGGTCATAGCCGTCGGGCAGCTTGATGGCGTGGCTCGCCGGCACCACCACGCGGTCGGCATGGCCGCCGCGCCCACCGGTCAGCGCCACCACCGCATCACCGACGGCGAGCGCTGTCACGCCGGCGCCAAGCGCCGCCACCCGCCCGGCCACTTCAAAGCCAGGTACGAACGGATAAGGCGGCAGGTTCGGGTAGGCGCCGCGCAGGCTCAGGAGGTCGCCGAAATTGAGTCCGAAGGCGGCAACTGCGATCTCGATCTCACCGGCACCGGGCGGACCGAGCGGGACCTCGGCTACCGTCACCTCGTCGATATCAGCCGGTCGGGAAATCAGCACCGCACGCCGCGTCGACGGCGAAGCCGGCACCGCCGCCGGCGCAGCCGCGACAACGCCGGGGGGCTCCGCCGTCATGTCGATCCAGCAGCGGCGACGTTCGAACGGATACGTCGGCAGCGAGACCGGTTGTGGCGACTTGCCGCGCCAGAGTCGCAGCCAGTCGACCGGCGCGCCCTTGGCCCAAGCCGCCGCTACCGCTGCGGCCGGCGCGTCATCATCGAGGTCGGCCGGCGTGTGCCCGATTGCCTTGCCCTGCCGCCAGGAACCCGGCCGGCCGGCAAGGAAGTCGTCGATGCTCGCAACTACGTCCGCCGCGTCGTCAGCAACCAGCGCAAGCCGATAGGCCATCGCCTCGCGGCCGGCTTGAAGCGTCCAGGCAACAGCGCCGAGATCCAGACCTGGCAGTGTCCTGAGGTGAGCGGCGAGACGCTCGGCGGCCTGACGCAACCGCTCCGACGTTCGCGCCGAGATCACGACGACATGGCCGCCATCAGGCGTCGCCGCATGCAGGACCGGCGGCGACGGAGCCTCGGCGACGATCAGCATGGCGTTGGCGCCGCCGGCGCCGTAGGACGAGACGGTGGCAATGCGTCGCCGACCGGCGCGCGCCGGCCACGGCTCGTCCCCGGCAAAGCGGAACGGCGAGGCGTCGAGATCGATCTCCGGGCTTGGCCGAACGGGGGCCGCCATCGGCGCGATGCGGCCATGCTCGAGCTGCAGCACCACCTTGGCAAGCTGCACCACACCCGACGCGGCCGACAGGTGTCCGATCGTCCCCTTGAGCGACCCCAGCGGCCGCTTGCCCGGGGCCGAACGAAATGCACGCGACAGTGCCGCGAATTCCACCGGGTCGCCGATCGGCGAGCCCGAAGCCTGAGCCTCCACATAATCGATGTCGGACGCCGACACCCCGGCATCGGCGAGCGCCATCTCAGCCAGCTCGGCCTCGGCGGCAGGATTGGGGATCATGTAGCCGCTGGTCCGGCCGCTGGTATTGACGCCGCCGCCGAGGATGATGGCGCGGATGCGGTCGCCGTCGCGCTCGGCGTCGGAGAGCCGCTTCAGTACCACCGCGCCCACCCCCTCACCCTCGACGAAGCCGTCGGCGTCGGCGGCGAATGGCCGGCCGTTTCCGGTCGGCGACAGCAGGCCCATGCGCGCCATCGCCACCTGGCTCTGCGGATGCAAGATCAGATGAGCGCCACCAGCGATCGCGGCATCGATGCGCCCGGCGAGAAGGTGCTCGCACGCCATCCGAACCGCGACCAGCGAGGCCGAACATGCGGTGTCAACCGCCAGGCTCGGACCGCGGAAGTCGAGCAGGAACGACAGCCGGTTGGCGATCGACCACGCAGCACTGCCCGCCAGTCCGGGACCACCCCGAGCGAAGTCGATGGTGCCGTAGCGCTGATAGTCGGAGCGCATGGCACCGGCGAACACGCCGACCCGGCGCGCGACGCCACCGAGGCGCCGCGGCGTCGTGCCGGCATCCTCGATCGCCGCCCAGGCGACCTCGAGGAACAATCGCTCCTGCGGATCCATCGCGGCGGCCTCGGCCGGCGCGATCTGGAAGAACAGCGGATCGAAGCGGTCGACGTCATCGATCAAACCCGCCCGGCCGGCGCCGGCACCTTGCCAGTCGCCGCGCGCGGCCGGCACCGCGGCAATCGCCGAGGCGCCGATCGACAGCGTGCGCCAGAACGCCTGCGAGTCGGTGCCGCCTGGGTAGCGGCCGGATAGCCCGACGATCGCGATCGGCTCGCGACCGGTGATAGCGGGCATCAACGGCACGGGGACGGGCGGTACTGCCGGCGCGGCAATCAACGACACCGACGCGGTCGGTTCGGCGGCCCCGAGCACGGCAGCGATCTCCGCCGGCTTTTCGCGCATCAGTACGTCGGCGAGACCGTCGAGCGAGACGCCCTCGAACAACAAGGGCGTCGCCAACGGACCGATCGACTTCTCCAGGTTCGCCCGGATGTCCATCGCCACCAGGGAGTCGACGCCGTAGCGATCGTAGCTCTCCACCGGATCGATCTCACTTGGCTCCAGCTTGAGCGTCTCGGCGAACACGTGGGTGAGCCATGCCGACAGCGCGGTTTTGTCGACGGGAGCGGCCGTGGCCTTCTGCCCGCCCTTCACATCACCCCGGACAGGAGCGGCCGACACCGAGGTCTGAGCAGCGCGGCGCGTCGGCAACCAGCCATCGCTGACCGCCATCAACACGGACTGTCCGCCACCGGGCCCGCCGATGGCAGCATCGTGGAATCCCGCGCGCCAAAGCGCGCCACGCCAACCATCGCCATCGAGCAGCGGCGAATGCGCCAGCCGGACGCCCGCGTCGGTGAACGCCCACCAGCCATCGGTCAGGCCGAAAGTCAGCGTGGCGAGGTCGGATCGCGCGGTCATCTCGTTCAGCAGCAGCACGCCGCCGCGCTTCAGCAGCCGCTTGGCGTGGTCTACGACGGCGGCGAGATCGCGCCCGGCATGCAGCACGTTCGATGCGACGATGAGGTCGAAGCCCCCGGCGGCAAATCCCTGCGGCACCGGATCGGCGTCGATGTCGAGCAGCGCGTAGTGCAGGTCCGACCGGCCCGGGAACAGCCGGCGGCCATAATCGAGGAAGCGCGGAGAGACGTCGGTGTAGGTGTAGGTGAAGGTCGCACCGGCGCGGCCGAGCGCCGCGACCAGCCCGACGGTCGCCCCGCCGGTCCCGGCACCAATTTCCAGGATCTGGAGCGGACCGGTGGCGCCCTTGGCGAAGGCGGCCCCGGCCTCGGCCAGGAGCGCGTTGTAAATGTCGGACGACGGGTTGTCGCGATAGACCGCCTCGACCAGATGCGCCGAGCCGCCGGGGAACATCACCTCGACATAGGAGCGCCGCCCCGTCAGCACGTCGGCAAGTCCGCCGAGGCAGGCATCGAGCAGTGCCAGATGCGCCGCCAGCTGAGAGACAACCGGTCGCGCCGGTGCCGCTTCGGCCGGCAGCGCGTCGATCTCCAAAACGCCGTCGCGTAGCTTCAGCGCGCCCGATCGCGCCAGCATGTCGAGCAGTGCTGCAAACAGACGACGATATCCGGGCACCACCCGGGCCCGCTCCGCAAGTGCGTCGACGGCGTGACGACCAGGTATCAACAGGCCGCTTTCGCTGAAGGCGTGCAGCAAACGGCGACGGGCATAGACCTCGATTGTCTCGATCTCGGCCGCGGCCGCGCGCAACGCCGCACTGGGCTCCGCGGCCGGTACCGACAGCGCATGCGCCGCGGCGCCGGCATCGCCGATGCTCGTCTCTGCCGTCAGAGTCAGCCGACGTGCCAGCTCGGCCTCGACCTTCGCCCGTCCGGCCGCGGCAAATCGCATGACGACGGCCTGGGTCACGCCGGCGCCGAGCAGCCGGCGGAACAGGTCGAGCCCCTCCTCGGTGGTCATCGGATCGACGCCGGCCGCAACCGCCCGCTGACGGTACTTGTCGCTGGCGACGATGCCGGTCTCGCCCCAGAAACCCCAGTCGATCACAAAAGCAGGGACGCCGGCCGCGTGGCCCCACGCGATCGCCCAGGCGTCGAGGAAGGTGCAGCCCGCGGCGTAGTTCGCCTGGCCCGGATTGCAGGTAAACGCGTTGCTAGAGGAGAAGACGGCGAGGAAATCCGGCGTGCGCCCCTTCAGCGCCGTGGCCAGCGCCGCTGCCACCCGCGACTTGGCATGCAGCGCGGCGGCTAGTTTCGTTTCATCCATCGCCTCGATGCGGCAATCGGCAAGCACGATGGCGGCGTGGATCACGCCATGGATCGTTCCCCATTCCGCCTCGACCGCTCGGACGACCCGGGCGATGTCAGCCGGCACGCGCGCATCGGCCTTGTAGTAGCGCGCCGCGCCTCCAGCCGCTTCGACTGTGGCGACGGCCGCGGCGATGTCGTCATCTGCCGCGCGCCGGCCGACCCAGGCGAGCCGGGCGCCGAGACGGCGAGCGAGATCGAGGCTGAGCGCACGGCCGATACCGCCGGCGCCACCGATGACGAGATAGACGCCGGCTTTGCGCATCCGGCCGCCCTCCACATCGGGCAAGGCGAGCATGGCGAAGCGGCGGGCGAGACGGCGACCGTCGCGATAGGCGAGGTCGACATTGTCCGGCGTGCCCGGCTCGCTCAGCAGCATGGCAAGATGGCGGCGGGCGACCTCGCGGCTCTCCGCGCCCGCCGCAGGCAGATCGACCACGACCGGATCCAGGGCCGGATGCTCGCGCGCCAGCGTCCGCGCAAAGCCCGACAGCGCGGCGTAACCCGGAAGAATCCGATCGTCCGGAACCAACGCCTGCGCGCCGCGGGTCAGCACGCGCAGCCGTCGCGGCCGTCCCGCCGCGATCAGATAACGAGAAAGCGCCAGCAGGCGCACCACCCCGGCCTTCTCGGCATCGGCGATGGCGGCCAGGCCGTCCGCAGCCTCGCCCGCGCCCCACCCGCAGAACACGACGGTCGTAGCGTCACCGACAGCGTCGGCGAGCGGCATATCGAGCCCGGCCGCCCAGGCCTTACGTCCCGACGCCGTGGCGGCCGCGACCAGCGCGCCGGCCCAGCCGGCTGCCGCCGGTCCATGCAGGACCACGATCGACCCGGTGTCGTAGGCGCCACCCGGCGGCGGTGCCGGCGCCCATTCCGGTGCCAGCACGAAAGTGCGCGGGCCCTGGGTAGGTGCCGCCGCGCGCAGCCCGTCGAGGCGGGCGAGCACGACGCCATCGGCGTCAGTGAGCACGACATCGGCGGCGAGCGTCCCGCCGGCACTGGCCGGATGCAGCGTGAGCAGGGCCCAGACTGCCGTCGCGGCCGCCGGACCGATCAGGGCGCGGTCGAGCGACGCCGGCATCATCAGCGTCGCCGCGCCGCCGTCGGCGATAGCGAAGGCCGCCAGGGCATGAAGCGCCGCGTCGAGATGGCCGACCTTTTCGGCATCCAGCGGACCGGCCGTGACCTCGGCCGGACGAACCCGGACCAGCGCCCGGCCGGCGCCGACACGCACCGACTCGACGCGATGGAACGACGGGCCGTAGGCGATCCCGGCCGCCTGGAGGAAACGGTAGACCGCATCGGCCGACACCTCCGACGGCAGCGCCGCCGCCAGCGCCGACGGATCGAGGCGCTCTGAGGGCGGCGCTCCCGTTCGCACCGTGGCCCGCACCAGCGGTGCTCCGCCGTCGCGGTCGGCAAGGGTAAAGGCGCCGGCACCATCCCGCTTCGCGATCAGCCGACGCTCACCCGTCACCTCGATAGGCGCCAGCCAAGCCAGGCCCGATACCTCGGCCCAGCCCTGGCCGGCATGACGTGCCGCCAGCAGCAGTGAGGCCACTCCCGGCAGGAGTGGCCGCCCGCTAACCATGTGTCCTGCAATCACCTCGTCGTCGCGCCTGATGACCAGATCCGGCGCTGGTTCGACGACCGATAGCACCGGCATCGTGGGTTCGATCCAGAAGCGCCGCCGTTCGAACGGATAGCCCGGCAGCGACACGACGCGTCCTTGCGGCAGGTCACTCCAGTCCGCCGCCTGTCCGGCCATGAAGGCGCGCACCACGGCAACGAGGCCGGCGGGCAGTGCCCCTTCACCGATTACCGGCGCGGTGCCGTCGGCCAGCGCTCGCAACATCGGCACCAGCGATGCAACATCAGCCGCCGCCAGCGCGGCCCGTGTCTTGAACGCGGTGCGCCGGCGGGCGAGCGTGTGGGCGAGGTCGCGGATCGAAGGCGCCCCGGCATCACTCAGCCTGTCCGCCAACAACCCGGCCCAGCGCCGGAGCGCCGGCTCCGACGGAGCCGATAGCGCGATCGGCCAGACCGCCAGCGCGGCACCACGCAATGCATCCGGCAACGGCGAGGGCGCCAATACGACATGGGCGTTGGTGCCGCTGAAGCCGAAGGAGCTGACGGCGGCCAGCGGCCTCTCCACCGGCCAGGGCGCCAGCGTCGTCTGCACCCGGAACGGCGTGTCCTCGAAGCGGATATGCGCGTTGGGCCGCGCGAAGAACAGGCTCGGCGGCACCGTGGCGTGGTGCATCGCCAGCAGCGCCTTGATCAGCCCGGCCGAGCCGGCCGCGGCCAGCGTATGCCCGATGTTGGTCTTGACCGAGCCGATGGCGCAGGGACCGGCGGCACCGGCCGCGGCGAAGGCCTCGGTCAGCGCGGAGATCTCGATCGGATCGCCGAGCCTGGTACCGGTGCCATGCGCCTCGACATAACCGATCCGGCCTGCATCGATGCGGGCGGCGCGGTAGAGGCCGCCTTCGAGCTTGGCCTGCGAGGCGGCGCTGGGCGCGGTGATCGAGCTGGTGCGGCCGTCCTGGTTCACCGCCGATCCGGCAATGACGCCGTAGACGCGGTCGCCATCGGCAAGCGCCTGGTCGAGCCGCTTCATCACGACGACGCCGACGCCCTCGCCCGGCACGAAGCCGTCCGCACCGTCGTCGAAGGTCTTGCAGCGACCGTCGGCGGCGAGCATGCCCGAGGCCGCGGTCATCAGATGCATCTGCGGCGTGAGCATCAGCGAGACGCCACCGGCCAGCGCCAGCGCGCACTCGCCGTCGCGGATCGACCGGGCTGCGTAATGCACCGCCACCAGGGCGGACGAGCAGGCGGTGTCGAGTGCCAGGCTCGGGCCCTTGAGGTCGAGGAAATAGGCGATGCGGGCAGCGAGGATCGAGGTGGTGTTGCCCAGCAGCATCTGACCGGAGAGGCCGGTGCCGTCGCGCGGCAGGAGATGCACATAGTCGCCCTGCCCGGCCCCCACGAATACGCCGCAGGACGAGCCGCGGAGCGCATCCCGCGTCAGTCCGGCGTCTTCCAGCGCGTGCCAGGCCTCCTCGAGAAACAACCGTTGCTGCGGGTCCATGAATTCGGCTTCCTTCGGCGAGATGCCAAAGAACAGCGGGTCGAAACGGTCGACGCCGTCGATGAAGCCGCCCCAGCGGACCGCGGCCCTCTGGCGGTCGTCGGTCAGCACGCCATCATGCAACCCGGCCGGCCAGCGCTCCGGCGGGATCTCGACGATCGAGCAGACGCCGTCCGAAAGATTCCGCCAGAAGCCTGCCGCATCCGATGCCCCGGGGAATCGGCAGGCGAGTCCGATGATGGCGACATCGTGATTCGTTTCTTTCCGATCGACCGCTTCGCGTCGGACCGGATCCGCCCGCTGTGGGGCAGAAACCGCGCGTTCCTGCGTCCGTACAGGAGGCGCCGCTTCCTGAACGACCAGCTGGGTGCGGTCGACGAGGTTCCGGATGGTGCCGGCTTCGAGCAGCGCCCGCGCCTTCAGTCCGCCGCCATGCATGCGATTGAGCCGGTACGCGATCTCTCCGGCCTGGACCAGGTCGACGCCGAGCGTGGCAAGCGGTGCATCGGGATCGGCATCCTCGACCGCCACCGTGAGCACGTCGGCAACGACCGCACGGACGGCATCGACGAGATCGCCCCCGGGCGAGGATGAACGGACGGGCGCCGCCTTAACGGCCAGCGCCGGCGGAGTCGTCGGACGAGGTACCGGCCCGGCGCCGGTGGCCAGCAACACGGCAAGCGCTTCGAGGTCGGCGCAGCGACCGACCGCATCCAGGCCCGGCCGGAATCCGGCGACGGTCGCGAGCCGGTCGAGGATGCCAGCGGCCGACTCCGGGCCAATGGCGAAGCTGGCCAGCGGTGCCTTGGCGTCGATGCCCTCTGGTGCCCGGTCAAGAGCGACGGCAACGGCCGCGCGCACCGCGTCGAGCATGTCGGCCGTTCGTCCGTCACGCCTGGTCACTGCCGGCACGGCCGGCACGGCCGGAGCGGTAGCGCCGGCCGGCGCAGTCACGCGGCTGGCGACATGCGCGGCAAGCGCAGCGAGCGTCGGGTGGTCGTAGAGCCGGGCGGCCTCGAGGCCGGCGCCGAAACGGTCGTTGATCGCCTTGACCACTTCGACCGCGAGGATCGAGTCGAGGCCGAGATCGCCGAACCCGGCCGTCTCATCGATCGCGTCCGGCTCGACATAGAGAGCGTCGGCAACGATGCGGCGGATGGCGGCGTGGATCGCCGTGCCATCTCCTCCGCCGACGGCGCGCGGCAGCTCGCGGACCGGCTCGGGGGCTGCTGGCATTGCTGACAGCGGACGCGGCGGCTCCGGTGCGGCAGATCCGGTGACGAAGCCGGCCAGTGCCTCGATGGTGGGGTGGTCATAGAGGCGGGCGGCCTGCAACGTGGTGCCGAAGCTGACATTGATCTCTCGTGCCAGCTCGACCGCGAGGATCGAGTCGAGACCGAGATCGGCGATTCCGGCAGTGACATCGATGCTGTCGGCGTCGACATAGAGCGCCGCCGCCACCATGGCGCGGATGCGATCTAGCGCGTCGCTATGGTCGGGCACCAATCGCAATGCCGGCGCCACAGCAACCGGCGGTGGCGCCGCGACTGGCACCGCTTTGGCCGGTTCGGTCTGCGGAACGGCGGTGACGGTCGAAGCGGCGCCCGGCCGGCCGCGGAACCAATGTCGCGATCCCAGGAACGGCATGCCCGGCAACGTGACGCGACGACCGCGCGGCACGCCCGCGGCCGCCCAATCGATTGCGGCACCCGCGACCCAGAGCCGCGCCACCCGGCCAAGCCGGCCGCCGGCGATGAGCTCGCGAATAAGGTGATCGGTTGCCTCGCCCGGCTCCAGCGCCACGCCGTCGCCGGCAACGAACACGTCGCTTGCCGCGGCGCCGCCGGACAGCATCGCCGCCGCGGCGTCGAGCCGCCGGCCGAGATCCTGGTCAGCGCGAAAGACCAGCGCCGCGCGATGCGGCAACACCGCGCGCCCGACCATCAGCGTCCAGGCGAGGTCAATCGACGTCACCTCGCCCTCGCGCGCCGCCTCGGCGAGACGCGCCGCCATCGCCGGCAGCCGGTCCGCCGAGCGCGCCGACCACAGGATCAGCAGCGGACCGCCAGGCGCAGGCGAAGCCGTCGCAACCGGCGCCTCCTCCAACACGACATGGGCATAGGCGCCGCCGAAGCCGAAGGAGCTGACGCCGGCTCGACGCCGCATGCCGCCGTCGCGGCGCGGCCAGGCGATCGCCTTGTCGGCGATGCGCAGCGGACTGCCGGCAAGGGTGATCAGCGGATTGGGTCGAGTGAAATGGATGGTCGGCGGGATCACGCCATGGCGGAGCGCCTGCACCGTCTTGATCAGGCCGGCGAGGCCGGCGGCCGGCTCCAGATGCCCGATGTTGGACTTGACCGAGCCGACCGCACAGCTTCCCGCGGCCCCGCCGCCGAGCCGACGAAATACAGCCTTCAGCCCCTCGATCTCGACCGGATCGCCGAGCTGAGTCCCGGTACCATGCGCCTCGATCATGCCGAGGCTGGCGGCGGGCACGCCGGAGTCCGCGATGGCGGCGGCGATGACGTCGGCCTCGGCCACGGCGTCGGGCGCGGTGATAGTCTGGGCATGCCCGCCATGGCCGACCGCAGAGCCGCGGATCACCGCCAGCACAGGATCGCCGTCGGCCAGCGCCGCGGCAAGCGGCTTCAGGACGATCGCCGCCACCCCCTCGCCCTTGACGTAGCCGTCGGCACCTGCGTCGAACACCCGGCAGCGGCCGTCGGACGACGCGACGCCGAGACGCTTCACGGTCTCCTCTGCATCGGGGCTGAGCATGAGGCTGACGCCGCCGGCGACCGCGATCTCCGCCTCGCCATGGCGCAGCGCCAGGACGGCACGATGCACCGCGACCAGGCTGCCGGAACACGCGGTGTCGACCGCCTCGCTCGGGCCGCGGAGATCGAACAGCCAGGAGATCCGGTTGGGCAGCAGGGCCGCGATGTTGCCGAGAGCCATCTGCGCCCGTGCCGTCTCGTCGAACGGCACCAGGGCGGCGTATTCATTGACTTGGCTCGCGAAGAACACGCCGACCCGCCGGCCGGCCAGCCCCGTGACATCGATCCCGGCGCTCTCGAAGGCGTTCCAGGTAGCCTCCACGACGAGCCGATGCTGCGGGTCCATGAGCTGGGCATCGCGCACGGAGATGCCGAAGAAGGCATTGTCGAACCGATCCACGCCGTCGAGATAACCGCCGCGGCCGCCACGCCTTCCGGTGATCGTCACGCGATCCTCCGGCATCGCGCCGACGAGGTCATGACCCGACTCCAGATGGCGCCAGAACGCGTCGACATCCGGCGCGCCGGGGAAGCGGCCGGCCATGCCGATAATGGCGATCGCACGATCGTCACCCGACAGGCGCCGTTCTTGCGGGGCGGGCGCAGCCGCCGGCGCCGTGACAGATGGGGGCACGATGGTCGGCGGTGGGGCTGCCGCCGGCGGTGCTGCGCCGCCGATGCCGTGCTCGGCCGCGAGATAGTCCGCCAGCCGGGTGATGGTGCCGTGGGCGAAGAAGGCCGCCGGCGACACCGTCACGCCCCAGCGCTCGGAGATCTGCACGGCGAAGTCCTTGAGCGCGATCGAGTCGAAGCCGAAATCTGCGAGGTTGGCGTCGACCGGCAGCCGCTCGGCCGGCAGCTTCATCAGCGCCGCCACCATCGCCACCAGCAGCGGCACCACCTCGGTGCCGCTGGACGACGCGGGTGTCGCGGGCACTGGCCGCGGCGGCTCGCTCGCGCGTTCCGTCAACATCGCCCGGGCCGCATCGGCATCGGTGGGGAAAACGGCAACCTGGGCGTCGCCCGAGGCGACGGCAGCGTCGAGAAGATCGAGCGCCTCGCCGCTGGCGAGCGGTCGCAGCCCCGACGCAGCGCTGAACAAGGCGGTACCCTCGCTCGACATCACCTGACGTCCCTCGGCCCAGAGCGGCCAGTCGACCGCGACCGTGCGCCCCTGCCGTCGGCCAGCCAGCCGCTCGGCCTCGCGCCAGATGGCGAAGCGGTCGGCAAATGCGTTGGCCGCGGCGTAGTCGCACTGGCCGAAGTCGCCGAGCTCCGAGGCCAGCGAGGCGAAGGCGACGAAGAGCTGGAGCGGTCGATCGCCGATCGCAGCATCCAGCGCCGCGAGGCCACCAGCCTTGGCGCGCATGACCGCGAGCATGTCGTCCCAGCGCTTCTCGCTGACGATGCCCTGGCCCGGCACGCCGGCGAGATGGAAGACGGCCGCAAGCGCATCGAACCTTGCTTCGGCGGCCACCAATACCGAGGCGAGCTGTTCGATCTCCGCGACATCGGCCCGCCAATAGCCCGCCTTGCCGCCCGCCGCCTCGACGGCGGCGATGGTCGCCGCCACCGCCTCGCCCGGAACCGAACGGCCGACCAGCGCGATGCGGGCGCCATGGCGCCTGGCCAAGCGGACAGCGAGCGCGCGGGCCAGCACCCCGCCACCGCCCGTGATGAGGCAAGGAGCGCCATCGGTCAGCGGCAGCGGCGATGCCGCTGCTATCACCGGCTCCAGCACACGCCGCAGCCGCTCGCCGTCGGCCAGGCGGATCTCGCGCGGGCCGGCAACGCCGAGCGACAACTCCCGGACGATCGCCGGGCCGGCCTCGGGCGCGATCGCAGCGACCTCCAAGGCGCGCACATGGGCGCGTCCGCCGAAGAACGCGATCGACCGGCCGAACGCCACCAGCGCCGCATCCGACGGCGCACCGACATGCACCACGAGCACGGGCACGGCCGGCCCCTTGGCCCGAAGCACGGTGCGGACGGCATCGAGCAACGCCTCGCCCGTCCTTCCGCTTGCCAGCACGACCACAGCGGTGGCACCTGGATCGACGGCATCGACGACACCGTCGCCGCCGGCCGACCGCCACGCCGCCTCCAGCGCCCGGGTCATCGCCGGCGTTCCGCCGACCACGGCAAGCGTACCCGCCGCCATCGCCGGCGCAGGAGCTGGAGCCGGGCGCCAACGCGGTGCCATCAGGGTTGCGGGGTCGGCGGTGCGAACCTCGACCGCCCTCGCGATCGGTACGCCCGCGTCCTTTATGTCGATCCAGTACGGCGACAACTCGAATGGATAGGCAGGCACCGAGACGCGCCGGCCACCGGCGCCGATGTCGTCGAGATCGATGGTCTCACCGTCCCGGTAGCGGGCGGCGAGCGCTTCCAGCCGCGTCCATGCCGGATCGGACGATCCATTCAACGGCGTACCGGTGAGCGCACGTTTGAGATCTGCGATCGTGCCGACCACCACGGCCCAGCGCCGCTCGAACTGGGTGCGGCCCGCGGCAAGCGTGCGTGCAAGGTCGTCGAGCCGAGGCTCCGTCCCCTCGAGATGGGCGGCGAGGTCAGCCATGCGCCGGGCCAGCGCCGTCGGGGTCTTGGCCGACACCAGGATGAGCTGCGGACCCGCCGCGTCTACTCGCTCGACCGCCGCGGCCTCCTCGATCACGATGTGGCAATTGGTGCCGCTGAAGCCAAAGGAGCTGACGGCGGCCGAGCGCGGCTGGCCTTGCGCCGATCGCCACGGCTCCAGGGTCGTCGGAACGCGGAACGGCGTCTCGCCCAGGCGAAGCCTCGGATTCTCGGCGCGGAAGTGCAGCGAGGGATGGATCTCGCCATCCCTGACCGCCAGCACCGCCTTGATGAAACCGCCGATTCCCGCGGCATGCGCGGCATGGCCGACATTGGTCTTGACCGAGCCGATGGCGGCGCCGCCGCGGGGCACCGACCAATCGGCCCAGGCCCGCGACAGGCCTTCGATCTCGATCGGGTCGCCCAAGGGCGTGCCGGTGCCGTGCGCTTCGACATAGCCGATGCGGTTGGGGTCGATGCCGTTGCGGCGATAGGTCTCGCGCATGAGCGCCGCCTGGCTTTCCGGGCTCGGCGCCGTGATGCCGTTGGTCTTGCCGTCCTGGTTGATGCCGGTGGCAACGATCACCGCCTCGATGTGGTCGCCGTCGGCGAGCGCGCGATCGAGACGCTTCAGCACGACGACGCCGGCTCCCTCGCCCGGCACGAAGCCGTCGGCGGCGACGTCGAAGGTGGCGCAGCGGCCTTTAGGCGACAGCATGCCGGCGGTCCCCGCGGCGATGTTGAAGCCTTTAGTCGTGTTGACGAACACACCGCCGGCCAGCGCCATGTCGCACTCGTCGTCGAGCAGGCTGCGGCAGGCGAGGTGCACCGCAACCAGCGACGACGAGCACGCGGTGTCGACCGTCATCGCCGGACCCTTGAGGTTCAGCATGTAGGCGATGCGGGCCGACAGGATCGAGGCGGCATTGCCCATGAACGCGAAGGCCTGTGGCTCGATGCCGGCCTGGACCATGCGATGGGTGTAGTCGCCGCCATGGGCGCCAACGAAGACGCCGCAACGCCTGCCGTCGAGCGCCGTCTCGCCGTAGCCCGCATCTTCCAGCGCGTGCCACGCCTCCATCAGGAACACGCGGTGCTGCGGATCGGTCAGCTCGGCTTCCTTGCCGGAGATGCGGAGCGCCAGCGGATCGAAGCCTTCGGCATTGGGCAGAAAACCGCCCCAGAGCTGGAACGGATCGGGCTTGCCATCAGGTCCCAGGTCCGCCCGCCAGCGCGACGGCGGCACCTCGCCGATGCCCGAACGCCCCTCGCGCAGCATGCGGCGGAACGCCGTGAGGTCGCCGGCATCGGCAAAGCGCGCGGCCATACCGATCACGGCGATGCGGCGATCTCGCTCGGTACCGCGCTCGACTTTTGCGGTCGAGGCGAACGAACTTTCAGCCGGAGCGCGCCCGGTCTCCGCGACCAGGGTGCCCAGATGGGCACCGAGGTCGGCGACCGTCGGATGGTCGAACACCACGGTCGGCCGGAGGTCGATGCCGAACGCCGCGTTGAGCTTTTCGACCAGCGCCACGCCGAGGATCGAATCCAGGCCGTAGTCCATGAACCGCGCTCGCCGATCGATATCCGCGGGCGCCATGGTGAGAACGCCGGCGACCGCCTCGGTGAGGAAGCGCTCGAGCTCGCCCGACGTCGGCGCTGCCACGCGCGGCTGCGGCGTCGCCGCCATCGGCTGCGACACGACCAGCGCGGCCGGCGCCTGATCACGCGTGGTGGACAGCACCGCCTGGATCATGACGCCGTCCTCGCCGGTAAGCCCCTCCGCCTCGACGGCCGGGAACCCCGCGGTGGCAAGCGCCTGGCGCCAGCCGTCCACAGACAGTACGGGCGAACCGGGCAGCCGCTCATCCTCGAACGCCCACCAGCCATCGGTCAGGCCGAAGGTCAGCGTGGCGAAGTCCTGCGCCTGGGTGACTTCGTTCAGCACGAGGGCGGCGCCGGGAGCCATGATGCCGTGCAGGCGCGTCAGCACGTCGCCGATCCGCCGCGTCGCATGCAGCACGTTGGAGGCGATCACCACGTCGAATGGCCCGGCGACGGTGACCTCGGCAGACAGTGGGGCCTCCAAGTCGAGGACCGCGAAGCCGACGCGCTCGTCGCCGCCGAACTCGCGCCGGGCGGCGCCGACGAAGGCGCGCGCGACATCCGTGAACAGGTAGCTGACGTCCGGACCAAGCCGGGCGAGCAACGCACGCGTGGCCCCGCCGGTGCCGGCACCGACTTCCAGAATACGCAGCGACCGACGGCCCGCAACCACTGTCGAGACGCGTTCGGCCAGCAGGCCGTTGAGGTGATCGGCGAGCGGGTTGCCGCGATAGACCGCCTCGACGAGGTCGCCACGGCCGCCCGGGAACAGCACCTCCATGGCAGTGCGCCGGCCGGTCAGGACATCCGGATGGCCGGCGGTGGCCGCTGCCAGAAGGTCGAGGAACGGCTTGGCCGCCGGCGGGGCGGCCGAGCGCAGCCCCTCGACGTCGGCGGACGCCGGTACATTCGCGAGCCGGACGACGTTGCCCTCGGCGGCAAGTACGCCACCGCGGACGAGCATGTCGATCAGCGCATCAAAGAGCCGGGCGCGAGCGTCGATGACGCGAAGCCGCCGGCGTGCCCAGGCGCGGGTGAAGGTGCTGCGGCCCATGTCGAACAGGCCGAGCCGACGCATCGCTTCACCCAGCGCCGTGCGGCCCCACTCCTCCGCCGCGGCGAAGACGGCGCCGTGGGCGCGGAGCGTGGCCGGATCGATGACCGCCGGTGTTAGTGTGGTGGACACCGTCGGGTTCGGCGCAGGCGGGACAATACGCACCCGTTCGAACGGATCGCCCGGCAGCGACACCCGGCGAGCGCCGGCAACGAGCGCTATTGGCAGATCGACGGTTGAAACCGGCACCGTCGCCGACGCGATCCGGTCCAGGCCGGCCAGCACGGCCGCGCGATCCTTGGCCATGAATCCGGCGGCCACCGGCAGTCGGGCGCGGCCGGACGACAACGTGAATGAGAGGTCGCGCAGCTCCATCTCCGGCGTCGCCGTCACCGCGACTCTGATGGCCGCTGCCCGGCGCTTCAGGGCTGCCTCGGTCCGGGCGGAGATCGCAATCGGGAACGGGCCCGAGGCTGGCGCGCGCGGCGCAAGGTCCGGCGCTTCCTCGATTACGATATGGACGTTGGTGCCGCTGAAGCCGAAGGAGCTGACGGCCGCCCGCCGCGGCGCGCCGGCGACCCGCGGCCATGGCTCGGCCCGGGTCGGCACCGTGAACGGGCTGACCTTGAGGTCGATGCGCGGGTTGACGGTTTCGAAGTGAAGGCTCGGCGCGATCGTCTCGTGACGGAGCTGCAGCAGCACCTTGGCGAGGCCGGCGAGGCCGGCCGCGGTCAGCGTGTGGCCGATATTGGTCTTGACCGAGCCGAGCCGGCAGAACCCGGTATCGGCGGTGAACTGGCGGAAGGCGGCGGTCAGCGCGTCGACCTCGATCGGGTCGCCGAGCGGCGTGCCGGTGCCGTGCGCCTCGACATAGGAGATGCCGCGCGGATCGAGGCCGTAACGGCGATAGAGCTCGGCTTCCAAGGCCTCCTGCGAGGGGCCGTTCGGCGCGGTGATGCCGTTGGTGCGGCCATCCTGGTTGACCGCGCTGCCGCGGATGATGCCCCAGACATGGGCGCCGTCGGCGAGAGCGGCTGCCAGCGGCTTCAAGACGACGGCCGCCGCCCCTTCGCCGCAGGCGAAGCCATCCGCGGCCGCATCGAAGGTGTGGCAGGCATCCGATGGCGACAGCATGCCGCCCTCGGCCATGGCTCGCATGAACTCGGGCGTGTTGATGACGCAAACACCGCCGGCCAGCGCCACCTCGACCTCGCCGCGCTCCAGCGCCTCGACGGCAAGATGAACCGCCACCAGCGAGGACGAGCAGGCGGTGTCGACCGCAAGGCTCGGGCCCTTCAGGTTCAGGAAGTAGGAGATGCGCGCCGCCAGGATGGACGGCACGTTGCCCATCAGCGCCAGCGGATTGCCGCGGACGCCGGCCGCCTTCAGAACTTCGCCATAGTCGCCGGCCCCGGCGCCGACATAGACGCCGCAGCGCAGCTCGGACGCACGATCGCCGGCAAGCCCGGCATCCTCCAGCGCCAGCCAGGCCTGCTCCAGGAACAGCCGCTGCTGCGGGTCCATCAGCGCCGCCTCGGTCGGCGAGATGCGGAAGAAGGTGGGATCGAAGGCGTCAGCGTCAGGAACGAAGCCACCGCTCCGCGCCAGGGCCGCCGCTTCGGGATGGCGGCCTGACGGCATGCGGCCGACGGCGGCACGGCCGCTGCGCAGCATGTCCCAATACGCGACGGTGTCGGGCGCGTCGGCAAATCGCGCGGCCAAGCCCACCACGGCGATCGCCAACGGCTCGCCCGTGCCGCGCGATTCAGCCTGGCCGCCGGCCCGCAGCAACGCTGCCGCGTCTTCGGCGGGCAGCCGGCCTTCGGCGACGAGCGCGAAGATCCGGCGTCGCCTGGCGTCGGCGGCCGATGTGGTGCCGCGTCCGGTCATCGCCGCCTCATGGGTTCAACATCATTTCGGCAAGCATGGCGCTTCCGGAGAAGGACTGCCCGCCATCCGCAACCAGGGTGGCACCGGTCAGCAGCGAGGCGATCGGCGAGGCGAGGAACGCGGTCACTGCGGCGACGTCCTCGACCGTCCCGAAGCGGCCGATCGGCACATATTCGGCCAGCGCCGTCACATCGTCGCCGGTCAAAAGGCGCCCGAGCCCCTCGGTGTTCTCGATCGGCCCAGGCAACACGCTGTTCGCCCGGATGCCGTACTTGCCCCACTCCAGCGCGAGGCCGCGCATCAGGCTGTCGATGCCGGCCTTGGCGGCGCCGACATGGGCCTGGAAGGCGAACGGCATGATGGCATTGGTCGCCGACACGAAAACGATGTTGCCACGCGTCCGCTTGAGCTGGGCGAAAGCGGCGCGGGCGGCGTTGAAGGAGCCGAGGAGATCGGTCGAGATCACCTTCCGGAAACCTTCCGCGCTCATCTGCTCGGCCGGCGCCGGGAAGTTCGCAGCGGCGCCGCAGACCAGGACGTCGGCCGGGCCGAAGGCCGTCTCGCTCTGGGCCAGGGCCGCCTCGAGCGCAGCGTAGTCCTGCACGTCGCATTGTACTGCCAGCGCCTTGGTTCCCTCGGCTTCGAGCTGGTGGCAGCAAGCGTCGAGCTTCTCGATGGTACGGCCGGCGAGCACGACGCGCGCGCCGAGCGAGCCCATGCCGCGGGCAATGGCGAAGTTGATGGTGCCGCTGCCACCGGTGACGAACACGGTGCGCTGCTCGAACAGGTTCGCTACGAAAAATCGCTTAAGCATCGTCCACCACTTCAAGCGCCATTGCCTCGTCGACATCGATCTCGCCGGCCTCGAGCCGAGCCAGCAACTGCTCCAGCGTCGCCGCCGTCCCTCGATCCGGGTTCGGAGCGGCACCGCTCTTCGCCGCTTCGCGGGAGAGGAATTCCGCCTCTGCGTTGACGGGGGCCGCCTGCCGCCGTGCCTCGATCCGCTCGCGCAGGCGCCGCGTCTTGCCCTTCGCCTCGGCGACGCGGCGGTCGACGGACCCATTCTCTTCGGGCCGAAGCGCCGGAGCGGTCGTCGCGAGCGCATCGACGAATTCGATCTCGATGAAGCGGGCGAGATCGCGCACGGTGGCGAAGTTGAACAGGGCCGTGGTCTTTAGCTCGATGCCGAAGCGGGCGTTGATGCGGCGCACCAGCTCGACGCTGATGATGGAGTCTGCGCCGTAGTCGGCGAAGCTGCCGCTCGGTTCGACCTCGCCCGGAGCCAGATGCAGCGCCTCGGCCACCACGACGAGCAGCGCCGCCTCGACCGCGCCCGTCGGCCCGCCCGCAGCCAGCGCCGATCGGATCTCAGCAACCTTCGCCGCCGTGCGCTCACCCAGCGGCGCCCGCGCCAGCAGCACGCTCTCGACCTCGTCGGGCCCGGCGAGCCCGGTCGCCCGCGGGTCACGGAAGCGAGCGGCCTCCAACGCCGTCGCCCAGCCGGCGCGCGACAGCAGCGGCGCGCCCGGCAGGCGTATCTCCGGGTCGTCGAAGCCCCACCACTCCGGCGTCAGGCCGAAGGTGAGCGTGTTGAAGTCATGCGCCGAGGTCGCTTCCTTCAGCACCAGCAGGCCGTCGACCTTCAACATCCGGCCGAGATGGCCGAGCGTCTCGGAAATGCGCGCCGTCGCATGCACGACGTTGGCGGCCAGCACCACATCGACCGAGCCATCGGGTATTCCCTGCGGGCCGCCGGGACGGCTGGCGTCGAGCAGCTTCGTCTCCAGCCCGGCGCGGCCTTCGAAGCGGCGGCGGGCGGCGACCAGAAAGCTCGGCCCGATGTCGGTAAAGACATAGGTCATCTTGGCGGCGAGCGACGCCAGCGCGTCGAGCACGAAGGCGGTGGTGGCGCCGGTCCCGGCACCGATCTCGAGCACCCGAACCTTTGCCTCGGGATGACGCGTCAGGAGGCGGCGGACCTCCGCGACCACCGTCTCGGCCGCCAGCCGCTGCAGCCAATCGACCAGGCGGTTCCCCCGATAGATTGCCTGTACCAGGCGGTCTGAGCCGTCGGGGAACAGAAGCGTCGTGGCCTTGACCCGGCCGGCGACGACGTCGGGCACTGCCGGCACGGTGCGATCGAGCAGCGCCACATAGGGCGCGGCCTCGGGTCCCGCATCGAGCAAGGTTTTGCGCAGCGCCGTCGACGACGAGGTCGAAGGCGCAGCCTCGGCTACCGTCCGCGCCGCTGCAGCCAGTCGCGTCATGGCCGGGCCGTTCGGCGCCGGCAGCGGCGTCTTGGCGAGCGTCTCGGCCAGCAGTGCCCGGGCATAGCCGTCGACGGCGGCGAAGCGGCCGGGATCGAGATCGGCCGGCGGCGGGTTGGCGGCGATGAACGCCTCCAGTTCGGCCACCGCCTGGTCGTTCGCCCGCCCGGCATCGACACCGAGCGGACCAAGAAGGTCATCGCGCAGCTTCAGCACCAGCACGTGCCGGGACGTGCCGGCGAGCACGGCCGACAAGGCGGCGAAGCCCTCGTCATTGCCGATCGGCCAGACGCCGAGGCGACGCATCTGCGCCAAGCTGGTGGCCTCGGCCATGCGTCCAGCCTCGCCCCACAGGCCCCAGTCGATCACCCGCGCCCCGGCACCGCCGCGGGCGAGCACCAGCGCGTCGATGAAGGCGCTCGCCGCCGCATAGGCCGACTGGCCGCGATTGGCGGTATAGGCGTTGCTGGAGGAGAAGGCACAGACGAAGCCGGTCTCGATGCCGTCGAGCGCCGACAGCAGATTGATCGCGCCCGCCGCCTTCGGCGCGACGACGGCCCGGAAGTCGCGCTCGGCAAGGTCGCCGACGAGGCCGTCATGCATCACCAGCGCGGTATGGAAGACGCCGTCGAGTTGCCGCGACTGCCCGGCAGCCTCGGCAACGGCAGTGCCGAGCGCAGCCGGGTCGGCGAGATCGGCGACGCGGTGGACGATGCTGCCGCGGGTGAGACCCGTGAGCCCCTCGGCTTCATCCGGCGAGGGCGGCCGGCGACCGATGAGCCAGACCGAGGCACCGTGACGCTCGGCCAGATGCCGGGCGAGCGCGCGGCCAATGCCGCCGGCGCCGGCGATCACGTAGCGGCCGTCCTCGCGGAAGGTCTGGGCGGGCACCAGGGCCACCGGCTTCAGCCGCTTGGCGAGCCACCTGTCCCGCCGCCAGGCCAGCTCGGCATCCGCCGGCGCTTCGGCATCGCCACACGCGGCAGCGACAAGGCCGGCTCGGGACGACTCGTCGGCCCAGGCGCGGGCGTCGAGGTCGATGAGGCGCACAGCAAGATCCGGCAAGTCGCGGCCGATCGCCTTGGCCAGCGCCGTCACCGCCGTCGGCTCCGGCATCGCTGCTTCGCCATCCACCAGCGCCTGCGCATTGCCGGTGACGACGCGGAGCGTGACGCCGGTCTCGGCAAGCCCGGCTCCGGCGATCACCTTGGCCAATCTCAGAAGAGCGATGGTCGCAGTCTCGCGCTGGCGCTCATGCGCGGCGACGTCGGCCGGAGCGTCTTCGTCCGGGCGCCAGCCGCCGAGGAAGACGATGCGCGCGATCGGCTGCGGCACGTCGGCGAGCCAGGCCTTGAGCCGCTCCAGCCCATGCGCCTGCCGTCCGCGCATCGTCAACAGCACGGCACCCTCGCCCGCCGCAGCGGCCAGCGCCGCACCGAGTCCGCCGTCACCGTCATGCCCGACCACAAGTGTGATACCCGCCTGCGCGAGCGGCCGCCGGACCGCGACCTCGCGCCAGACCGGCCGCAGCACGTGTAGCGCCGGCGCGTCGTCGCCGTCGAGCCGCGGACGCGCGCCGCGCAACGTCAGGCCGTCCATGCGCGCGACCAAGCTGCCGTCGCCATCGAGCAGGTCGATGACGACGACGAGACGCCCGGGCCCGGCGGCGGTGCGACGAGCATAAGCGAAGCGCGCCATCACCAGCGGGCGCCACACGTTGACGGACTCGACCGATGCCGGCCGCAAGCCTTCGCCGCCCTCGCCCACCAGCGTGAAGCAAAGCTGCATCGCGGCGTCGAGCACGCCGGGTGCCAGATCCTCGGTCGCCGCCTGCACCGCGCCGCCCAGCCGGCCGACCGCCTCGCCATCGCCGATATGCACGGTGTCGAGCAATGCATAGGACGGGCCGTAGTCGACGCCGGCCGCCGCCAGCAACGCGTATACGCGATCATGCGACAAGGCTGTCGGACAGCGGGCCATGAGGTCAGCAAGGTCGCTCGCCGCCGCCTCGCGCGGCGTCTCTGTCGCCAGCGTCAGCGTCGTCGCGTTGCCGAGGCGAAGCGTGCGGCCGGCGGGCGTGACGGTCTCGACAACGGCGATCTTCGTGCCCTCCGCCGGCACGGGGACTGGCGCGGTCCAGGCGATGTCGGTCAGCCGGAACGGCGCCCGCGCGCCGGCATGCGCCGCTGCCCGGGCAAGCAGCAAGGCGCCGGCTGCCAGGAGAGTGCCTGCGACCCGATGGTCGGCCACCAGCGGATCATCGGAGCGAAGCACGATCGCGTCGACCTTCGCCGTCGCTTTGAAGGCGGGGTCCGGCCGCGTCGACAGCCAGCAGCGGCGGCGCTCGAAGGGATAGAGCGGCAACCCGGTCCGGGAGAAGCCGGCGGGGAAGAACCGCCGCCAGTCGACCGCAGCCCCGGTTACCCATGCCTCGATCGCGGCGTCGAGCCCCAGCGGCGGCGGCGCGTTGCGGCTGCCCGGGGTCGCTTCGCCACGATGCGTGCCGGCGTCAGCGCCCTCGGCAAAGGCCTTGAGGCGCGCCGCCGCCTGGGTGCGGTCCACGGCGACGAAACCGAGGCGGTGCCGCATCGCTTCGCGGCCGAGCGCGAGCGTGCCGGCGATGTCGACCAGTGCCGGCCCATCCGCAGCGGCGAGATTTTCGGCGAGCCGGCCGGCCAGCGACCGCAGCGCAGCCACGCTCCGCGCCGAGAGCAGGAGGGGTTTGGGCTGGCCATCATCCCCGCTGGCCGCGACCGGCGGCGGCGCCTCGACGATCAGGTGGACATTGGCGCCGCCGGCACCGAACGAGCTGATCCCGGCCCGCAGTGCCTGTCCGTCGGGCACCGTCCACGTCTCGGCCTTCTGCACGACACGGAAGCCGCTGCCCTCGATGCCCATGTCCGGGTTCGGCACGGCACTGTGCAGGCTCGGGGCCAGGGTGCGATGGCGCATCTGCAGCACCACCTTGGTGAGCGCCACGATGCCGGCCGCCGACTCCAGATGCCCGACATTCGATTTGACCGAGCCGATCGGACAACCCGCCGCGCCGAAGGCGCGCCTGAGCCCGTTGATCTCGATCGGATCGCCGAGCGCCGTCCCGGTGCCATGCGCCTCGACATAGGAGATCGATCCGGGCGCAACGCCGGCCCGCGCCAGCGCGTCGACGATCAACTCGCCCTGGGCCACCGGGTTCGGAACGGTGAAGCCGCTGGTGCGCCCGCCATGATTGACGGCGCTGGCCCGGATCACGGCGTGAATGCGATCGCCATCGGCGCACGCCCGGGCGAGCGGCTTAAGCACCACCACGCCCGCCCCTTCGCCCGGCACATAGCCGTCGCCGCCCTCGCCGAAGCTGCGGCAGCGGCCGTCCGACGCCGAGAAGCCCGCCTTGCTCAACACCCAGTACTTCATCGGATGCAGGCTGAGATTGACGCCGCCGGCGATCGCCACCGTGCAGTCGCCGGCCCGCAACGCCTGCATCGCCATGTGCACGGCGGTGAGCGAGGCGGAGCACGCGGTGTCGACGGCGACGCTGGGCCCGCGGAAATCGAGGAAGTGCGACACGCGGTTGGCGGCGTTCCAATAGCCGGACGCGGTGATCGCGAGCTCGCCCCGGGCCCGCGCCTCGGCGGCGAAGAGCGGATAGTCGGAATGCATCAGGCCGACGAACACGCCGCCGGCGCGCCGCTCCGGCCGCACGTCGCCGGCGAACAGGCTGTGGCGGCCGTAGCCCGCATCCTCGAGCGCCCACCACGCCGCCTCGAGGAACTTCCGCGCCTGCGGGTCCAGGCTCTCGGCCTCGATCGGCGACATGTCGAAGAAGCGCGGATCGAACCGGTCGGCGCCGTCGATGAAGCCGCCCCATTTGGCGTGGCTGGTCGATGGATTGTCGCGATCGGGATCGTAGAACCCGGCGAGCCGCCAGCGCTCCTTGGGGATCTCCCGGATCAGATCGGTACCGTCGCGCAGCAGCCGCCAGAACGCCTCCAGGTCTTCCGCGCCGGGATAGATGCCGGCGATGCCGATGATGGCGATGGCGTCGTCAGCCGACACGGGCGGCGTCATGACCGTGACAGACGACCTCGCCGCCGGTGCCAGGGTAGCCGACGTCTCGGACGTCCCTGCACCGACCAGCCGCGCCAGCGCCTCGCCATGTTCGCGATCGAGATATCCGGCGACCTCGCGCGGCGTCCGGTACTCGAAGAACAGCGTCTTCGGCACAGCGCCGAGGTCGCGCTCGAACGCGGCGTTCAGGCGCGTGATCATCATCGAGTCGATGCCGTATTCCTCGAACGGGATCTCGGCCTCGATGCGATTGGCCGGCAGCCGCGCGACCTCGGCCAAAACGCGGGCGACGTAGTCGGCCGCCGAAACGGCACGGCGCGCACTTGGTGCTTCGGCACGAGCGGCCTCGGCGAGCCCGAGGCGGCGAAGCCCGGCGGCGACGTCGCCCACGCCATGCAGGACGACCTGCACAGGCCCCGTCTCGCTCACCGCCGCGTCCAACGCCGTGAAGGCAGCTCCGGCCGGCAGCGGCACGAAACCGGCCTCGCGTCGCAACAGGGCGACGAGGTCGGCCGGCACCGTCATGCCGCCGTCCAGCCAGAGCGGCCAGGCGATGGTCAGAGTCCGGCCGCGGCGTCCACCCGCACCCGCGCGCCACGCCGCGAAACCGGCGAGGAAGCCGTTGGCGGCGGCGTAGTCGCCTTGCCCGAAGGTCGGAAACTCGGCCGCGGTCGAACCGAAGGTACAGAACAGATCCAGCGGGTCATCCCGGGTCAGCCGGTCGAGCGCCAGTGTGCCCGCGACCTTGGCCCGAAGCACGGCAGCAAGATCGCTTGAGGATTTCGTCGCCGCAATGCCGTCGCGCCGCGTACCGGCCAAGTGGAAGACGGCATGGATCGGACCGAGGGAGCGACGCACGCGATCGAGTCCAGCCTCAAGCGCGCGGGCATCGGCGACGTCGCCCTCGACCAGCATCACGCTGCCGGCCGCTTCCAGCGCGGCGAGCCGGGCAACCGCGGCCGCGGGGGGCGCCCCTCGCGACAGCAACGCGACCCGTGCGCGGTGATGGCGGATCAGGTGCTCGGCCAGCAGAAGGCCGATCCCACCGGTACCGCCACTGATCACGCAGGTGGCACCGTCGCGCAGCCCTGTTCCAGTCCCCTCGGGCGCCGCCGCCAGCGTACGGACCTGACGCCTGCCGTCGAGGATGCGGACGTCGTCCGGCGCGTCACGAGCCTCGGGCAGCGCGGTGAGAATGACGTCGGGGCTCACCTCTCCTCCTTCGAGAGCGAGCGCACGGACCCACCAGCCGGGAGTCTCGGCCGCAACGCATCGGAGCAGAGCCGCAAGTGCCCGGTGCCTAGGTGCATCGGCCGGACCGGGAGACGCAACGAGGAAACGTACGGAGGTGACGCCGGCCAAGCCTCTGACCACGCCGAGCGTCAGATCGAGCGCCGGCTGCGGGTCGATCCGGTCGACCGCCGTGGCCAGGGGCAGCGTATCCAGCTCCGCCAGATCGGTGGCGGCGTCCAGCATGAGCACCACGTCGACCTGCCGCCGGCCGGCCACCGCCCCCGTCAGTCCGTCCAGATGATCGGCCGCCAGCAGGATTGCGTCTGGCGCCGCCGCCATCCATCGGCGTCTCGCCGCCTCGGCTGCGACGACGACGAGCGCCCGGTCCGACACGAGCGGCGCAGTGACCGGAGCGTCGGTCCACACAGGCACGAGGCGCCGCGTGGCGACGTCGGGCTCCGACGCGATGCCGGCCATGGCGCGCGCCACCAGACGCTCGAGGACGGCGACCGGGCTGCCATCCGCAGCCGCGAGCACGATGTCGAAGACCGCACCGTCGCGGTCGATCCGCTTGGCGCGTGCATGGACCCAGACCGGAGCAGAATCGGCGAACCAGCGCACCGCACCGAGCGCGACGGGCACGAACAGGCCGGCGGGCGCACCCGCCGCCGTTCCGATACCGGCCGCCGTCTGCATCGCTGCATCCAGCGTCGCCGCGCCGCGTGCCGACAGACCTGGGCGTGCAACAAATCGTGCCAGCGCCTCGCCGTCTCCCGACCACAGGCGGTCGATCAGGCGGAACGCCGGGCCATAGGCGATGCCGCGCGCCGCAGCGGCCTCATACATCTCGGCACCTTCGACGACGCGGCCGAGACGCGCCTGCAAGGCCGCGACACTGAGGGTCGTCGGCGATGCGGACGATGTGGTCATGGCGAGGGTCGCGTGCTCGACTCCGGCATGCGTGAGCCGCAGCGTCGTCTCTCCGGCCTCGGGCTCTAGGCGCAGATCGAACGGGCCGGTGCCGGCGATCGGCCGAGTCCACATCAGGTCGGCAAGCCCGGCCGGGGGGCGGCCGTCGCGCCTCGCCAACGCTGCCGCCGCCAACTCGATCACCGCGGCCGCCGGCAGCATCGGCGCGCCGTCGACCTGGTGCTGGTGGAGCCGCCAGTCATCGGCGTCGACACGGATCGCCATGCCCGCATTGCTCGCGGGGGTCGAGACGACGACGGCGCGGCTCAGCGGATTCCAGTAGCGGGTGCCGTCGAACGGGTAGCCCGGCAGGCTGACGATCCGCCCCGGCCCGTCGAACAGGCGCTCGAATGGCACGGCGGCACCGGCCTCGTAAGCTGCCGCAAGGTCCATGAGGGTGCGCGCAGCAACGGCGCGCTCCACGTCGATGGGCGCCGATGGCGACGCCGCACGGTGCCCTTTCAACGCAGCAGCAAGCGTGGCCGTATCGCCGGCGACCACAGCCAGACGGTGACGGTGATGAGTGCGCCTTACCGAAAGCATCCAGGCGATATCGTCGAGATCCCGCTCAGCCGCGCTTTCGAGGCGAACGGCGAGCGCCGCTGCGAGACGATCGAGCGAGGCGCGGCTCTTGGCGGAGAGCGGAAAGATCCAAGGCCCTGCCGCACGACCGGCCGCGGGTCGCGTCGGCGCCGCCTCCAGCACGATATGGGCGTTGGAGCCGCTGAAACCGAAGGAACTGACTACCGCCCGGCGCGGCACATCCGCCGGCCAGGACATCGTCTCGGTGGCAACGCGGAACGGGCTGCGGGCGAAGTCAATGTGACGGTTCGGCGTCCTGAAGTTGAGTGTCGGCGGAATGACGGCGTGCTCGAGCGCCAGCACCGCCTTGAACAGCCCCGCCGTGCCGGCCGCCGCCATGGCGTGGCCGATGTTGGTCTTGACCGAGCCGATGGCGCAGAAGCCGGTCCGGTCGGTGAAGCGGCGGAAAGCATCGGTCAGCGCGTTGACCTCGATCGGATCGCCGAGCCGCGTGCCGGTGCCATGCGCCTCGGCCAGGCGAATTGTCGAGGGATCGATGCCGGCACGCTGCCAGACCTCGATTTCGAGCGCGGTCTGCGAGGCCGCGCTGGGCGCGGTGATGCCGCTGGTGCGACCGTCCTGATTGATGCCGGTCGCCAGGATGACGGCGCGGATGCGGTCGCCGTCACGCTCGGCATCCTCCAGTCGCTTCAGCACGGCGACGCCGACGCCCTCGCCCGGCACGAAACCGTCGGCGCCGTCATCGAAGGTGCGGCAGACGCCGCTTGGGCTCGCCATGCCGGCATCCGACAGGTAGGCCAGGATGTCGTCGGACAGGAGGTTGATCGCAACGCCGCCCGCGACCGCGAGCTCGCACTCGCCGCTGGCGAGGCTGCGACAGGCGAGGTGCAGCGCCACAAGCGAAGAGGAGCAGCCGGTGTCGATCGGGAAGGTCGGTCCCTTCAGGTCGAGCAGATAGGCCAGGCGCGCCGACAGGATCGCCATCGAGCCGCCGAGCGTCTGCAGGCTGGGCGCGCCCGGCGCCACATAGCTGTTCGCCGAGGCGCCAACGAAGACACCGGTGCGGCTGGCGGCGAGGCGGGCCGGCACGATGCCGGCATCCTCCAGCGCCCGCCACGCCTCCTCCAGGAGGAGCCGCTGCTGCGGGTCCATGGTCTCGGCTTCGGCGGGGGTGATGTGAAAGAACAACGGATCGAAACGGTCGAAGTCATCGATCAATCCGGCCCAGCGCGCGTTGATCGGAATCGGCGTGCCGGTGCCGGGATCGTAGCTTGGGGGTACCGGGAAGCGGTCGATCTCGCGGATCGACGCCCGGCCGGCGGCTATGTTGTCCCAGAACGTGTCCAGGTCCGGCGCCCCCGGAAACCGTCCGGCCATGCCGATGATGGCGATGCGCTGGCCGTGGACGGCGGATGCGGCACGCGGATGATCCTGGCCTATCGCCCTCACCTCGACATCATCTCGACGCTGGGCCGGCACCGCGGGAGGCGGTGACATTTCCTCGCGCTTCACCGGAGCTGCCGGCGCCGGCAACAGTCCTGAGACATGGGCTGCGAGTGCTTCGATGGTGGCGTGGCTGAACAGGTCGGTCGACCGCAAGACAACGCCGAAACCATCGGCGATCTCGTCGGCGATCTGCGGCGAAATGATGGAGTCGACCCCGTACTCGGCGAAAGGCCGTTCCGGATCGATGTCGTCCGCGGCGATCTCCAGCGCGCGGGCGACGATGACGCGCAACCGCTCGGTCACACCGCCTGCTTCAGCTGCAGGGGTCGGTCGTGCCCGGGTCGCCGCCACCGGCCGCGGAGCCGCGCTCATCGCCGGCGCACCCGGCTTCGATGTCCCCGCCTTCAACGCAACAATCACCACCTGGCTGGCATCGCTGCTGCCCGGAGCGAGCTCGGCCACGGGATCGAGGCCGGCGCGCCGGAGCGCGGCCCGCCAGCGTGCCTGGTCGAGCAGCGGGCCACCGGCGAGACGTCTCGCCGGATCAGCCGCGCGCCACCAGCCGTCGAGCAGGCCGAAGGTGAGTGTGGCGAAGGCCTCGACGCGAACATTCTCATTGAGGACCAGCAACCCGCCCGGACGCAGCAGGGCAGCGGCATGACCCAGCGTCGCGTCGATCCCGGCCGTGGCATGCAGCACGTTCGAGGCGATGGCGACGTCGAAGGCGGCAGCGAGTCCCTGGGTCGCAGGATCGCGCTCGATGTCGAGCACGCCGTAGTCGAGCCAAGAGCGTTCGTAGTGCGCCCGGCCATGCTGAACGAAGCCGGCGGACACGTCGGTGTAGAGATAGCGGGTCGGCGCCGGCGCATCCTCGCCGAGCCGGTCGAGGATGGCGGCCGTGGTGGCGCCGGTTCCGGCACCGATCTCGATCGCGGCCAGCCCCGGCCGCACGGCGGCTAGCGCCGCCACGGTCTCAGCGACGATGCGATTGGCCGCCTCTAGGCCGGGCTGGTCGCGGTAGATCGGCTCGACCCGCTCCATGCTGCCGCGCGGGAACAGGATATCGGTGGCCGGTACCTCGCCGCGCAGCACAGCCGGCAGCGCCGTGACGCAATGATCCAGCAGGTCGGCCGCCGCGCCGGCGCTCGAACCCAGCGCGCGCATCGTAGCGGCGAGCGACGGATCGAGAGGTGGTCGCGCCACCCAGTGCAGCTCGGCGCCCGCACGCCGGAACGCGCCCGCATCGCCCAGCAGGTCGATCACGGCATGAGCCAAGCCGGACAACCGTGGCAATGTGGCGAGGCGCGCGGCGACGTCGGCCATGGGCTCGCGGCTGCCCGGCTGCCCTAGCATGCCCGTCTCCGCCAGCGCAGTCGTCAGCGAGGACAGCGCATGGCGTTCGACCAAGGCATGATGGGCCGGGTCGGTGGATCTCAGTCCGGCCGCCACCTCGGCTGCCGCCGCGATGGCTGCGGCCGCCGGTCCGGAGACCGCCGCCGCGCCCATCGCCCGCCAGACCTGCTCGGACAAGGCGGCGTGGACATACTGCCTGCCGCCATCGGCCAGCATCGCATCGAGCGCGGCGAGGCACGCGTCGGTCGGCATCGGGAATGTGCCCTCCGCCTTGACCTGGGCCAGGAGGTCGGCACGCCAGGACGGATCCGCCCACAGCCCCCAATGCACGACCAGCATCGGCGTTTCCGTGCCGTTGCCGCCGGTGACGATCGCATCCTCGAAAGCGCATTGCGCAGCGTAGGCGGACTGGCCCAAGGCACCCGGGAAGCCTGCGAAGGCGCCGATCGAGGAGAAGACGACGAGCCGCCCTGCTCCCGCCGCAACGACTGCGGCCCGCAACGCCACCAGCCCGGCGATTTTCGGTCGCAGCGAAGCCAGGAACTCCGCCGGGCGCACCGTCGAGGCGCGGCCGAACACCGGGTCGACGACAGCCTGCACCACGAGATCGACAGGCCCGCCCGCCGCTGCGAAGGCTGCATGGGCACCATCCGTCGTGGTCATATCGGCAACCACGCCGTCGGCGGCGACGCCGAGGCCGCGCAGCTCGTCCAGGAAGGCGGCGCGCGCGTCGTCGATCGGCTTGCGCCCAACCAGGATCACGTGGGCCCGCCAATTCACCGCCGCATGGCGGGCGACCGCACGTCCGAGACGGCCGAAGCCGCCGGCGATCAGCACCCTGCGGACGGGCGCCGCAACGCCGGCCTGCCACGACGCCGGCTCGAGCCGGCGCTCGAAGCGACGGCTCGCGCGGATGGCGACGGGCTCACCGGTCCACGCACCGGGATCGGCCAGGAGTGCCGCGACGTCGATGTGGATACTTTCATGTGTCGCCAGGTCGAACAGGCGCGCGCTCGCTCCCGGCACCTCGCGGCCGAACACCACCTTGGCCAAGCCGAGAACGGCAGCCTGGGCCGGATCGCCCTGCTGCTCCGACCCTTCGACCACGTAAGCTCCGCGCGACACGGCGATCATGTCGAGGTCGCAACCCGCGGGGTCGATTGCGCGGGCAAGGGCGAGGATCAGCGTCGCACCGGCATCGACGGCGGACTGAACGACGGCCGGGTCTGTCCCGTCGGTCGTCCGGGACGGCAGCAACAGGAGGCGAACCGGGCCGACCGCCGCCGATACCCAGGCCGCCGCATCCGCGACGGCGTCGCTCGTGATCCGCGTGACCGGACCGGACCCGGACAGCGCGTCTGCCAAGCGGTCGGCGAGCTTATCGCCCGCGGCCGCAACCATCAGCGTCGCCCGTGACTCGAGGGCGCCACGGGTCAAGGCTCCGGCCTCGGTCCAGTCAAGCTTCATGGTGCGTGGTGCGGGATCGGCTACCGGCGCCGGCGCCGCTACGGACGCCGTCATCTCGCGGAGCGTTAGACCAGTGAGCGACAGCAGCGGTGTGCCGGAAGACGACAGCACGTCGATGTCGACCGTGGTCTCGGCTCCGGACGCGGCGCGTCGGCGCACCAGCAGATGCATCGTGCCCAGTCCCGGCTCGCCGTGGCGGACGAGCGCAGCGAGCGACACCGGCATGCGCGGACGCAGCGCGGCGCCGTCACCGGCCCCCGCCACCGCGGCGGCGGCCTGAATGGCGGCATCCAGCAGCCTCAGCCGCGACGGCGCGCCGGCGCCGATCACCACCGTGCCGACCGCCCCCTCGCGACCGAGCGCCAGGCGATCGAAGCCGCGGTAGCACGGGCCGAGGAGAACGCCCGGCGCCGGCTCGGCGATGCCGCCGGTCACGATGGTCTCCGCCGCCGCCTGCATCGCCAGCACCGCCGCCATGTCAGGCGGCGAAGCAGGAGGGAGAGAGCGCGGCTGGAACGACGCGATCTCGCGACCATTGCCGTCGCTGACGGTGATCCGTCCATCGGCACCCGGCGATATGATCCTAAGGCTGGCACCGCCGTCCGGCACAGTGAACGGCCGCACCCATCGCACCGCGGCGAGCGCCGGCTGGTCGATGGCGTCCAGTGCCAGATGTAGCAGCGCGGCAGCGTGCAGGATCGCGACACCGCCGATCCGGTGGTCGCCGATCATGGGATCGTCGGGCGAGAGCGCGATCACCGTCTCGTCGCCGGTGTCGGCGGCAAGCGCGACCGCCGGCCAGTGGCTGATCCGTTGAAGCGGCTGGTCCGGCAGGTCGACCGCGGCGAACGTGGACGCATCGGCCCAGGCATCGTCTTCGCCGGCCAAGTAGCGCGCCGCTGCATCGGCCAGCGGTCCGGGCTGCGGTGCCGGGGTAGCACCGCCGCTCGCCAGCGCGTCGAGACCCTTCAGCAACTCGGCTTGATCTCCGGCGACCAACGCAGCGCGACGAGAGAAGTGACTGCGTCCACGCGCCAGCGTCGCCGCGACATCGGGAAGCGGCACGGTGATGCCGTCACCGCGCAGCCAAGTCGCCAACCCACCCGCACGCGACGCCAGCAGCGGATCGGTCTCGGCCGAAAGCACGAACAGCCATGGTCCCGTGTCGTTACTCGACGCGGCACTCGGCCGTCCCTCCTCGACCACGGCATGGGCGTTGGTGCCGGCAAGCCCGAACGAGCTGATGCCCACGCGCCTGACCCGCCCGGCCGACCGCGGCCAGGGCTGCGCGACGTCGGCCACCGCCAGCCCCTTGCCCGCGAGCTCGATGCGGGGGTTCAGCGCATGGAAGCCGGCAAGCGCCGGGATCTCTCCCTGGCGCAGCGAGGCCACGGCCTTGATCAGGCCGACCAGGCCGGCGGCTTCAGAGCTGTGTCCGAGATTGGCCTTGGCCGATCCCAGCCGCACCGGCTCCTCGCGCCGACGGTCTGCCAAGGCGGCGGCAAGGCCGGCGATCTCCACCGGATCGCCTAGTGGCGTGCCCGTGCCATGCGCCTCGACCAGATCGATGCCGTCGGCATCGATGCCGGCGCGCTGCATGGCGAGCCGGATGACCTCCGCCTGGGCCCGGCTGTTCGGCGCGGTGATGCCGTTCGAGCGGCCGTCCTGATTGGTGGCGGTCGCCAGCACCACCGCATCGATGCGGTCGCGATCGGCCAGGGCCTGGTCGAGCGGCTTCAGCAGGACCGCCGCGACCGCCTCGCCGATGGCGATGCCGTCGGCGGCGGCGTCGAACGTCGCGCAGCGGCCGGCCGGCGACAGCATGCCGGCACTCTTCATCAGGCCGAGCGCATCGGGATCGATGAACAGGCCTACACCGCCCACCAGGGCCATCTCGCAATCGCCGCGCGCGATGCCCTGGCAGGCGAGGTCGAGCGCCACCAGCGACGACGAGCACGCCGTGTCAACCGTCAGCGCCGGACCGCGCAGGTCGAGGTGATAGGAGATGCGCGAGGCCAGCAGCGCCGTCAGGTTGCCGGTCATGCCCCAGGCATCGGCCGCCGCCCCCTCCGCCTCCAGCAGCTTCTCGTAGCCGGAGGGCGAGGCGCCGACATAGACGCCGACCCGGCGGCCCGAAATGCGACGGACCGGATATCCGGCGTTCTCCAGTGCCAGCCACGCCTGCTCCAGGAACAGCCGCTGCTGCGGATCTGTGGCGCGCGCCTCGCGCGGCGACAGGCCGAACAGGCCGGCGTCGAACAGCGCGATGCCGTCGAGAAAACCGCCGACCACGCCGGCGCCGCGACCGCCGACCAGCCGGCGGCGCTCGCGCGGCAAGGGCCCGACCAGAGAGCGGCCGGCGCGCACCGCAGCCCAGAACGCGGCGATCGAGCCGGCCGGCCCGAAGCGGCCGGAGAGGCCGATCACGGCGACCGGAACCGCCCGCCCCGGCTCCACCGCCTGCGGCTGAGGTCCGATGGTCGGATGCCGCACCGGCGCGACCGGCGCATCGCCGACGACGCCAAGCCCGGCCAGCCGTGCCACCAGCGTCGCCGGGGTCGGGCATTCGAACAGCGTCTCGATGCCGAGGGTGAGGCCGAAGCCCCGGTTGATGCGATCGATCAATCGGACGGCGAGAAGCGAACCGAGGCCGAGATCGGCGAAGCTGCGGTCCGCGCGCCGGTCGTCGATACCATGACCGAGCACGTCGCCGACGATGGCCATCACCGCAGCGGCGAGCAACGGGTCCGCAGGCACGCCAGAGCGGCCGAGCCTGTCCGAGTAGCGGATCATGGCCGCATCCTCTCGCGGTTCCACGCTTCGAGCCCAGTCATGCCGGGCCGGCGCTCCGTCGTGATCAACAGGTAGCGCAGCAGACCCTCGCGGAGCGCGCGGCCGAAACCGTCCCACGACCGCTGGACGCGTTCGACCAGATCGACACCAGCGCCGGCCTCGCGTCCGCGCTCGTCCGCCAGCATGCCATCGAGGCCCGGATCGACCAGGAAGTTCGCCACCTCGCGGCTGGCATCGACGCAGGCGGCAATCCGAAAGCCGTGACGAGCCAGGATGTCGGAGTAATCCGTCAGCGTGCTGGTCCACGAGCCGACCTCAGGGAGCGCGATCGGCGCCACGGTGTCGGCCGCGCAGTCGATCAGCGCCAGTGTCGCGTCATCGTCGAGATGGGCGGCCAGATTGGCGAATAGCCCGTCCTTGTCGCGGATGTGGTGGCCGACCTCGAAGCCGAAAGCGAGCTGGAAGCGACCCGGAAACGCATCGACGGCGCTGTCGCGGCAATGGATCTGGATCCGGCCCGCGAGCCCGGCCGCGTTCACGCGTTGCCGTGCCGCGGCCGCCTGGTCGGGTGAGATCGTGTAGCCCACACCCTCGATATGCGCGTGCCGGCCGGCCAGATCGATCAGGTCGGTGGCGAAGCCGCAGCCGAAATCCAGCACGCGGCGGACCTTGGCGAAGTCCACGCCGTCGAAGACCACGGCACGCATCTCGCGCTGGGCTTCGACCATCAGGCGCCAATGCGCCGGATTGGCAGAGGGATCTTGCATGGTCCGGGTCCAGGAGAATCCGGCCACCTGCTCAGCGAACGGCGCCAGGGTCAGGTAGAGCGGTCCGGTCCGCTCGCCACCGGCGCGCGCGACGTAGTCGTAGAAGGCAGGTACCACGTCCGCTGCCGTCACGGTGACATCGAGCGGGAAGCGTCGCCGCGCGAAGATGCGTCGGGGGCGTTCAGGACGCGGCCCCGCGCCCGACTGCTCGATCACGACATGGGCGCTGACGCCGCCGAGGCCGTAGGCATGCACGCCGGCGCGCCGGATAGCACCGGCGGGCCAGAGTCCGGGCTCGGCGTGGAGGCTGAGGCCGCTGCCTGCCAGCGCCAGCTCCGGGTTCGTGGTCCGCAACCCCGCAACGCCGGGCCGGAAGCCGTCGGACACTGCCAGGATCGCGGCGACCAGCCCGGCAATGCCACCGGCCGCATCCAAGGAGCCGACTGCCGGCTTGACGCTGCCGACCTGCCAATCGAGCGCCTCGTCCTTCACATGCAGGGTGCGGAACGCGCTCCTGATCGCCGAGATTTCCGACAGGTCTCCATGCTTCGTCCCGGCTCCATGCGCCTCGATGTAGCCGGCGCCGAAGGGGGTCGTGCCAGCATCGCGCCAAGCCGCGACGATGGCGGCCGCCTGGCTTACGGCGCTCGGGAGCGTCAGCGAGCCGGCACTGCCGCCGGCATGACGCACCGCCGCGCCGGCCACCACCGCCTGCACACCATCACCGTCGGCTCGAGCGCGATCGAGCCGCTTCAGGACCACCACGCCGACGCCCTCGCCCCGCGCCTGGCCGGAGGCCGCGGCATCGAAAGCAAGACAGCGGCCGTCCCCCGCCAGGATGCCGAGGCGCGCCAGGCTGGCGGATTCGGCGTCGGACAGCAGCAGGCTGACGCCGCCGACGACCGCGATCTCGCACTCGCCGTGGCGCAGCGCCTCGATCGCGCGATGAACAGCGACCAGGCCGCTGGAGCAGGCGGTGTTGACTGTCTCGCTCGGCCCACGCCAGTCGAAAGTGAACGAGGTTCGGTTCGCCACCATGGACGGAAGGCTGCCCGGCACCGCCAGCGGGTCGGCGCCCAGATCGCCGCGACGCTCGATGAAGCTGGTCGAGTACATCGCCGCGAACACGCCGACAGCGCGGCCTCTGAGAGCCTGGGGATCGAGCCCGGCGTCTTCGAGCGCCCGCCATACCGTTTCCAGGAACAGGCGCTGGTGGGGATCCATCAGTGCCGCTTCCGTCGGCGCCAGCCGGAACGGCTCGGGGTCGAAGTCCTCGACGCCGTCGATGAAGCCGCCGAGCGCCAAGCTGGATGCGCCGGCGAACCGCCCGGCCGGCGGCGGCCTGAGCGCCGAGCCGCCCCTCCGCAGCAGGGCTCGGAATCCATCGATGTCCTCGGCGCCGGGGAAGCGGCAGGCCATGCCGACCACCGCCGCCTTTCGAGTGTCCGGATCGGCCGACGGCGTGGTGCTGACGACCGGCGCAGCCACGCCTCCGGACAGGGACGCCAACCGGTCCAGCCCTTCCAGGACCTCCGTGGCCGGCAGGCCGAAATCGAGCAGACAGGCGATCTCGTCGACACCGATGGCGGCCACGCGGCGCATCATGTCGCGGCACTCGTCGAGCGTGCCGATCAGGCTGGCGGTGCGGAGATAGCGCTGGAAAGCGAAATCGGCGATGCGGTCGCGTTGCGCGCCGTCGATCTCACCCGCGCCGGGTGCGGCGCGCGCGTGCTGGTCGAGCGCGCCGCGCACATAGCTGGTCATCGGCCCTTTGACCCGCGCCAGGGTGCGCGCGGGATCCGGATCGCAATAGGCGTGAAGCATCAAAGTGACGCGGCCGGCCGCCGGATCGAGCCCGGCGTCGCGCCGCGCCACCCGATAGATCCGGAGGCGCTCGGCCACATCGTCCATGCTGCCGCCCAGCACCATGGTCAGGACGTTGAAGCCGGCGCGTCCGGCCCAGGCGAAGGTCTCGGGGTTCCCCGTGCTGGCGAGCCATACCTTCAGATCCGGTTGCAGCGGACGCGGATGCGGCGTGACATCGATCGGTTCGCCCTTACCCGAACGCCGCTTGGCCGAGCCGCCGGCCCAAAGCTGCCGCATCTCATCTAGGCGCGCGCGCAGCACGCCCTTGGCGTCGGCGAAGGTATCCGGCGACAGCGCGAAGTCGTTCGGATTCCAGCCGCTGCCGAAGGCCATGTCGACGCGGCCCTGCGACAGCTGATCGACCATCGCCCAGGCCTCGGCCACTTCCAGCGGGTCGTGAAGCGGCAGGATCACGCTGCCGGCGCGGATGCGGATGCGGGCGGTGACTAGGGCCACCGCCGCGGCCAGCACCGCCGGATTCGGATAGGGCCCGCCGAACCGGTCGAAGTGCCGCTCCGGCAGCCAGACCGCCTCGAAGCCCGCCGCGTCCGCGCGCCTCGCCGCCTCGATCACCAGACCGTAGGGATCGCTGTCAACGCTTTCGGCGGCGAAGAACATGACGCTGAGCCGAGGCAGCGCGGCCTCCGGCAGCGCTGCCGGGGTTGTGATCGGTGCCGTCGCCCTTGCCGGTTTCGCAGACGGCACTGCCAGCGCCTGGGCGCCCTTGACGCCAATACGAGCGCGAAGGCGCGTGGCCTCGGCGAGCAGGGCGTCGCGATCGGGCCGGGGGCTCATTCGCCGGCCACCCGGAGCGCCGCGCGGCGCGCATCGAGCGCGGCCGCCAGACCACCCGCCATTGGGTGGTCCAAGAACAGTGCCGGCTCCACATCGATGCCGAGGTCGCGCGACAGCCGCTCGGCGACATGCAGCGCCTTTATCGAGTCGAGCCCGAGATCCGCGAACGGCACCTCGCCTCCGATCCGCGTCGGATCGACGCGAAGCTGCTCGGCGAAGGCATGACGGACCAAGTCGATGGTCTCCGCCGGTGCCGTCTTGGCGCCTTCGTCGCCGGCAGCCGCCCGCAACGCCTCGACATAGGCGGCAAGCTCGTCGTCGGACAGCGCGTCCAATGCTTCGACCGGCGCCTCGGCGAGCGGCGCCAATGCGCCGGGCGTGCCGGCAACCGCCGCCACCACGACCTCGCCCGAGGCCGCCGCGCGATCGAGGATGGCGATCCCCGCAGCCGCGTCGATCATGGCCAGCCCGGACGCTTCCAGCCGGCGCCGACGTGCGGCGTCAAGCTCGCCGTCGTAGAGCCATTGCGGCCAGGCGACGGCGAGGCTGAGACCGTGACGCTCACCCGCCGACACGCGCGCCGCACGCTCGACCATCAGCCCTTCCTGGATGGCGCAGGCAGCCGCGTAATCGGCACCGCCGGCAAGACCATACCAGGCGGCGAGCGACGAAAAGACGACGAAGAAATCCAGCCGCTCCTCAGCCAGCGTCGCGTCGAGCAGGGCCGTACCCGCGGCCTTGACCGCCAGCACGCGGGCGAAGGCGGCGGGGTCCTTGCGCGCGACCGGCGCGTTGTCGACGAGGCGCGCGAGGTCGAGCACGCCATCGATGCCGCCCATTCGGCGCTTCAACTCCGCCACCGCACGACCGAGCGAGGCGCGGTCGGTCAGGTCCGCAGCCGCGTAGTGCACAAGCCCGGCGCCGCCGATGGCCTCGAGCCGCTGCCGCGTTGCACCGCCGGGCGCCGTCCGGCCGATTATGCCGATGGTGGCGCCATGCACCGCGACCAGATACGCGGCCAGCGCCCGGCCGACCTCGCCGAGACCGCCGGCGATCAGGTAGCGGCCGCCGGCACGGAACAACGGAGGCGCCTCGTCCGGCATCTCCAGCCAGGTCCGCGCCCAGCGCCGGCGATCCTCGCGCCGGTCGACGACCGGATCGTCGCCGCGCCCCGCCCCTTCCTCGGAGAGGATGGTGGCGAGCGCTTCGGGACCGACGGCCGTCGGCACCGCGACGACGCGAGCCTTGAATCCTTCTTCGATTGCCGAGCGCGCGAGCGCAGCGAGACCGGCAACCGTCGCTGCCGAACCCTCGGCCGCAACGAGTAGCCGCGCGATCCTGCCTGGCCGTCGCGCCATCGCCCGAAGCGCCAGGAACATCGCCTGCGCCGCCGCGGCCGGTCCGGCACCGAGTGCATCCGGCGCCGCCACCAGATCGAGCGCCGGACCGTTCGCGGCGACGGCATCTACCAGCGCCATCCAGGCCGTCGGATCGGCCGGATCGAAGCCGGCGCCAGGCACGCGATGCAGCGCCGGCAATCCCTGTCGCGGCTCGACCGCCGCAAGCAGGCGGGCCGAGCCGACCAGCACCCATCGCGCCGAGACGCGAGGCTCAGCCGCAACCAACGGCGCGGGCAACCAGGTCCCTCGGATCAGCCGGGTGACGTGGTCCGGCTTTAAGACTGGTTCCGGCGCCACTCGCGCCGTACCTTCGAGCCAGTAGCGCTCGCGAGCGAACGGATAGCCCGGTAGCGCCACGGCCCGACGATCGGCGGCCCATGGCAGCCGACTCCAGTCGACCGTCACGCCCTCGGCCCACAATCCGGCAAGGCCGTCGGCATCGCCGGCTGCGAGCAGGGCATCGACCATGCGGCGGCCTTCGGCGGTCTCCTCGATGCGCCGCGCGCTCGACCCGGCACTGCTGGTGCTCGCCAAGCAGGGCGCGGTCCGTCCCGCCGCGACGGCGTCGAGGATGCGGCCGGCCGCCGCCACGCCGTCGACGACCGCGGCGGCGCGAAGAGAAAAGACCCGTCGCCCGATCCGGAGCGTGTGCAGGATCTCCGCCAGCATCGTCGCATCGGCGGCGGCGACGGCCGGCCGAAGCGACGCCGCAAGGCGCCGAAGCGCCGGCTCGTCGGCAGCTGAGAGCACCAGCACATCGCGCAGCGGCACCGTCGCGGCGCCCGAGGCACGGGCCGGTGCCTCTTCGAGAACGACATGAGCGTTGGCGCCGCCAGCGCCGAACGAACTGACGCCCGCGCGGCGAGGCAGACGCGTCCCGTCCGCCCCGGCGGGCACCGGCCACGCCATCGCCTTCACCGGCACCACGCAGCCCGCGGCGGCGAAGTCGATCAACGGGTTCGGATGCTCGGCATGGCGAAGCGGCGCAATGCGCGCATGGCCGAGTTGCAGCACCGTCTTGACCACGCCGGCGATGCCGGCCGCGGATTCCAGGTGTCCCACATTGGCCTTGAGCGCGCCGAGCACCAGCGGCGACGGTCTGGCGCCGCCGCCGAAGGCCGAAGCGATGCCGGCAATCTCGATCGGGTCGCCGAGCGTAGTGCCGGTGCCATGCGCCTCGACGAACCCGATCGTCTCGGGCGCCACCCCGGCCGTGCGCAGCGCGTCGGCGATGACGCCGGCCTGGGCGACGGGGCTCGGCACCGAGAAGCCCGAAGTTTTGCCGCCGGCATTGATGGCGGTGGCGCGGATCACCGCCTCGATGCGGTCGCCGGCCGCGATGGCGGCGCCCAATGGCTTCAGTACGAGGGCGGCGACGCCTTCGCCATCGACGAAGCCGTCGGCGCCCGCGGCGAAGGCGCGGTTCTCGGCGCCAGCCGACAGCATGCGCGCCTCGCAGAGATTGGCCATCTGGCGGGGATGGACGATCAGGTTGACGCCGCCGACGACCGCCCCGACGCAATCACCTGACCGGATCGCCTGGACCGCCAGATGCAGCGCCGTCAACGAGGACGAGCATGCGGTGTCGACGGCGAGGCTGGGGCCGACGAAGTCGGCGACGAAGGACAGCCGGTTGGCGATCGACCAATAGGCCGAGGTCGCCGGCGTCGCGGCCTCCGCGTCATACTGGGCGGCGAACCACTGGTAGCCAGCATTCATGACGCCGACATAGACGCCGACCGCTCCACCCGCGCTCAGCCGCGCCGGCGTGTAGCCCGCATGTTCCAGCGCGTGCCAGGCGGTCTCGAGGAACAGGCGCTCCTGCGGGTCGATGGCGGCAGCGTCGGCCGGCGCGATGCCGAAGAACAGCGGGTCGAAGCGATCGATCTGATCGAGGAAGCCGCCCCACTTCGTGTAGGCCCGGCCGTCGGGCGGCCAGCGGTCCGCCGGCACCGGACCGATCGCCGAACGCCCCTCCTCCAGCAGCCGCCAGAAGGCATCCAGCCCGTCGGCGCCGGGGAACCGCCCGGCCATGCCGATTATGGCGATCGGCTGATCCGCCGGCCGGTGGTTGCGACGGCTGGAGACGATGGTCTCCACCGCTTCAAGGTGCGGCGCCGGAGCCTTCGATGGTTCGGCGGCGAGACCCAGGATCGCTCGTGCCGCGTCCTCGCGTGTCGCCACGAGATGATCGGCGAGGCCGGACAGCGTGTCGTGCTCGAACAACAGAGTCTGCGACAGCCCGTCGAAGCTGGCATCGAGCCGGTCGCGGATCTGCATCGCCGTCAGGGATTCCAGCCCGTATTGCTCGAACGGGTCGGCAGCGCGCATCTCGGATGGATCGAGCTTCAGCACCTCGGCAAAGACGCCGCGCAGATGGGCCAGCAGCGCCTGGCGCAGTCGGTCGTCCCCGATTGGCGACGGTGCGGCGACGACCGAGGCCTTGCGCGCCGGTGCGGCAACGGAAACTGCCATCGTCGCAACGGGCATCGCCGGGGCGGAGGCGAGGAACACCGCCTGCCCCTGCCCGCCCGCCGCCGCGAAATCGACGCGCTCGACCCCGGTGAAACCTGCCTCCGTCAGTCGCCGCTCCCAGCCTGCGGCGTCGATCACCGGAGAGTGGGCGATGCGCGACGCGTCGGCCGATTTCCACCAGCCTTCAGTCAGCCCGAAGACCAGCGTGCCGTAATCCTGCGCGGCGATCAGTTCGGTCACCACCAGCAACCCGCCCGAGCGGAGCAGGCGCCGCAGCTCCGCCAGCACACGCGCCAGATCGGTGGTCGTGTGCAGCACGTTCGCAGCGATCACCGCATCGAAGCTGCCGGCCTGCTGGCCGTTGTCCTCGATGCTCCGTTCGACGTCGTAGAGCGCGGTCGAGACCCACCGACGGTCCACGCCGAAGGCTGACTGCCCGTGTTCCAGGAAGCGCCGGGAGAGGTCGGTATAAAGATAGGCCTCCGGTGCGGCGCCCCGATCCAGCTCGGCGAGGATCGCGCCGGTCGTACCGCCGGTGCCGGCGCCGACCTCGATTGCCTGCCAATCTGCACCACCCGCGCGGCGATGCGCGGCGACGGCGGCGGCAGCGGCGGCGTTGTAGGTATCCGACAACGGGTTACCGCGATAGGCACCTTCGACCAGCGCGGTCGATCCGCCGGGGAACAGCACCCCGAGCGGATCCGCCGTCCCGGCCAGCAACTCGCCGTAGCGGTCGAGCGCGGCATCCAGCAGGGCACGCGGTCTCGCCAGCCACGGCAGCTCGGCCAGTGCCATCTCCAGCGCAGCCGTGGCGTCAGCCAGCTCTTGCGACGGATCGATGCCGGGAGCCGGCAGGCGGATCACCCCGTCGCGCGTCTCGACGAGCCCATGACGCTCGAGCATAGCCAGCAACGCGTCGAACAGGCGGCTATGGCGCGCAACAACGCCGAGCCGGCGCGCCAGACCGCCGACCGTGAAGGCGCGTCGGGCGGGACCGGTCGCCGCGGCCAGATTGACCAGCAACCTGGCCCGCGCATAAGCCTCCAACCGTTCGAAGGCGCCCGTCGCAGCAGCGAGGCCGACGGACGCCACGGCCCTGGCGGCGTCGGCGGGCGTATCCTCGCTGAGACCAAGACCGGCGAGCGCCGCTGGCGTCGCCTTGACCACCGCGACCTGCCGCACGGATGAGGCGAGCAGCCGGTCGAGCGCGGTGAAGCCCTCGGCCGGGCGGATCGCTTGAATGCCGGCCTCGGCGAGGCGCGCCTGGGTCACGGCATCGGCAACGGCGCCGATCTCGCCCCACAGCCCCCAGTTCACCACCTGGACGCTCTGACCCGCAGCGAGCGCGAGCGCGTCCTGGACCGCGGAACCGGCGACGTAGTTCGCCTGCCCGTCGGCGCCGGCGAACACATTGGCCGACGAGAACACCATCACCCTGGCGTTATGCCGGCGCGCGGCCGCGAGGACATGAGCGGTGCCCGCGGTCTTCGGGGCGAAGGCGGCGCGGAACTCGTCATCCGACATCTGCGCCAGCCGCCGGTCGGCCAGCACCAGCGGCAGGTGGAAGAGGACATCGAGCCGGCCGTGCTGCGCGACCGCATGAGCGACCAGCCGCGCGACGGCGGTCTCGTCGCAGACATCCGCCGCGACATAGGTGACACCGGCGGGCAAGGCGCCGTCCAGCGATCGACGGCGGCCGCTCAGCACCACACGAGCGCCGTGCCGCGCCAACAGATGGCCGGCCAACGCCCGGCCGAGCCCGCCGCTGCCGCCGGTGACGATGCAGACCGGGTTCGACGGAAGCCCTTCCCCCACGGTCTCGATCGCCGCCCGCACCAGCCGGCGCTCGAAGCGCCGGCCGCCGCGCCAGGCAACGTCACGGATCCGGGTGAAGGGGGCCTCGGCGAGAATTCGAGGCACCGCCTCGGCGGTGATCTCGGCGCGATCGACATCGATCAAGGCCACCGCGAGCTGAGGCAACTCGGCGGCGAGCGAACGCGCCATGCCTGGAAGCGCCGCCGCAACGGGATCGATGCCGACTCCGCCGGTCACGGCATAGAGTCCCGAGGTGACGACGATCAGCCTTGCGGGCCTCCGGGCCTGAGGGCAGCGCGACAACGCCCGCGCCATGTCGAGGAAGCCGAGGGCCTGACGCTCGGCCTCGGCGGCGACCGTCACGGGATCGCCGGGCGTTGCGGCGGGATCGCCGAGCACGGCGATCGCATCGACCGGGATCGGTGCCGCCTGCAGCGCCAGGCGCAACGCCTCGTCGTCGCGGCCCGTGAGGTCGAGCCGTGTCGCGTGGCCGACCGCGCCGGCAAGCGCCTCAGCCAGCGCGCTCGTGCCCGCGCCATGAACGATCAATAGGTGATGGGGACGCTCGGCTGCGATCGCGACCGCAGTCTCGCGCCACGCCGGCACCAGCATGTCGGGCGCCGGAACCGCCGCCGCCGACGCAAGCCGGCGCACCCGCAGGCCGCGCAGCGACACCAGCAGTCTGCCGGCCATATCCAGGCCGTCGACATCGAAACGGTCCGCCGCCACGGCCCTGACCCGAGCCCGCACCACGCCGGCCGGGTCGCCCTGCCAGCTCACCCGGTCGATCCGGTGCGGCACGCCGGCGGCACCGATTGCGTCGGGAACCAGGGCGATGATCGCCTGCATCGCGGCGTCGAGCCCGGTGACGCCGGTATCGCCGATCGCCCCGGCCAGGATCTCCGCTTCGGCGACCTCGCCGTCGAATGTCACCCGGCCGAGCCGGCGAAAAGTGGGGCCGTAGTCGATGCCGAGGGCGGCGAAGCGCCGATAGGCGTCGGCGGGAGCGAGCGTTGTGCCGCCGGCGGACGCGCGGATCGGCGTGATCTGGATGGCGTCGGCCGCCTGCGCCGTCAGCAGCA
>CAMDFP010000003.1 GCA_945897335.1 Asaia bogorensis
TATCCGGAATACGCCTGCATCCTCCACGCGGCGCGACTGCTCGGCCGCCCGGTGAAGTGGACCGACGACCGCTCGGAGAGTTTCCTCTCCGATTGCCACGGCCGCGACCACGATTTCGAGGGCGAGCTCGCCCTCGACAAGGATGGCCGCTTCCTCGCCGTGCGCTTCACCGGCTTCGCCAACATGGGCGCCGTCCTCAACACGGCCGGTCCGCTGATGTCGACGACCAACATCGTCAAGAACTCGGTCGGCGTCTATCGCACGCCCCTGATCGAGGTCTCGACCAAGTGCGTCATGACCAACACGGTGCCGATCAACGCCTATCGCGGTGCCGGGCGCCCGGAAGGCAACTACTTCATGGAGCGGCTTGTCTCCGCCGCCGCCGCCGAGATGGGGATCGACCAGGCGGAGATCCGCCGGCGCAACCACATCCGCCCCGAGGAGATGCCCTACAGCGCCCCCTCGGGCATGGTCTATGACTCGGGCGACTTCACCAACCTGCTCGGCAAGGCGCTGGCCGCCGCCGACTGGGATGGATTTCCCAAGCGCAAGGCCGAGAGCAAGGCCAAGGGCAAGCTCCGCGGCCGCGGCATCGGCGACTATCTGGAAGTCACCGCGCCGCAGGGCAAGGAGATGGGCGGCCTCCGTTTCGAGGCCAACGGCGATGTCACCATCGTCACCGGCACGCTCGACTACGGCCAGGGCCATTGGTCGCCTTTCGCCCAGGTGCTGGTCGACAAGCTCGGCATCCCCTTCGAGAAGATCAAGCTGCACCAGAACGACTCCGACCAGCTGATCGCCGGCGGCGGCACCGGCGGCTCGCGCTCGGCCATGGCCAGCGGCGGCGCCATCATCGAGGCCGGCGACAAGGTGATCGAGAACGGCAAGCAGATCGCGGCGCATGTGCTGGAGGCAGCGGCCGCCGACATCGAGTTCGCCAAGGGCAGCTTCGTCATCGCCGGCACTGATCGGTCGATCGGCATCATGGACCTGGCGGCGAAGCTCCGCTCCGGCATCAAGCTGCCCGACGGCATGCCGCGGTCCCTCGACGTCAGCTTGGTCCATGACACTGCGCCCTCGGCCTTCCCGAACGGCTGCCATGTCTGCGAGGTCGAGATCGATCCGGAGACCGGCGTCACCTCGGTTGTGAAGTATTCGATGGTCAACGACTTCGGCACGCTCTTGAACCCGATGATGGTCGAGGGCCAGGCCCATGGCGGCGTCGTCCAGGGCATCGGCCAGGCGCTCCTGGAGCGGACGGTATTCGACGCCGACGGCCAGTTCCTGACCGGTTCCTACATGGACTACGCCATGCCGCGGGCGGCCGACACGCCCGCCTTCGCGTTCGCCAGCCACCCGGTGCCGGCGACGACCAATGCGCTCGGCGCCAAAGGCTGCGGCGAGGCCGGCTGTGCCGGCTCGCTGCCGGCGGTAATGAACGCGGTCGTCGACGCGCTCCGCGACCTCGGTATCACACAGATGGACATGCCGGCGACGCCCGAGCGGGTGTGGAAGGCGATCCAGGGGGCGAAACGCGCCTGAGCGAAGGGCGCCGATTTCACCATTCAGGTGGATGAACTCGGCGCCGAAGGGCGCTATAATCCAGAAATCATGGAGCGGACAGGCCGATTGCAGGAGCTTGCCGAGACCCTTCGTCGTTGGGGAAAGCTCCCGACGCTGCGGGCGGTGTTGCCGCTGTTTCTCGTCTGCCTGCTCGGTCCTCTCGGCGAGATCGCCGACGTGGCGCTGGTCTCCGAGCTCGAGGTCGAGTTGCTCGCAAGCGATCTCGGCGCCGAGATGGTGGCGACCATCTTCCTCTCGGGATATCAGCTCCTGATGCTCCTGATGGCCGGCGCCTTGCTCCTGAGGGGCGTTGGAACCATCAGCGGCGAGGGCCCATTGCCGCTGCGCGTGCTGGTCTCGTGCCAGCCGCGGCCCTTGGCCAAGATCCCGATAGGCTGACTCCGATCGTCGTCTGAACCGCCGCCGCCGTGGTTTTCACCACGGCGCGGCTTGTAGTTCTCCGATCTGGAGTTACGTCCATGGAATTCATGTCCGCGGGCTTTCTGTCCGCGTTGCTCGTCATCATCATCATCGACCTCGTGCTCGCCGGCGACAATGCGCTGGTCATCGGCCTCGCTGCCCGCAACGTGCCGAAGGACCGGCAGAAGACGGTCATCATGTGGGGGACCGTCGGCGCCATCGTCGTCCGTGCCGTCATGACTCTCGGCGTCTTCTGGCTGTTGAAGATTCCCGGGTTGTCTCTGGCCGGCGGCCTCGCGCTGATCTGGATTGCCCGCAAGCTCCTGGTTCCCGGAGAAGGTCAGGCCGGCGGGCACGGCAAGACCGTCGCCACCTCGGTCAGTGCCGCGATCCGCACCATCATCATCGCCGACGCGGTCATGGGCGTCGACAATGCGCTGGCGATCGGAGCGGCCGCCCAGGAGAGCGTGGCGCTGATCGTGATCGGACTCATCATCACCGTCCCGATCATCGTCTGGGGCAGCCGGGTGGTCCTGGCGATGGTCGGGCGCTTTCCTTCGATCATCCTCATCGGTGGCGGCGTGCTGGGCTGGACGGCGGCCAAGATGATCCTCGCCGAGCCGCTGCTGCAGGGGATCATGGTCCGCGGTCATGCGGTCGAGGGAGCACTGACGCTGGCCGTGCTCACCATCTCGGTCCTGCCCTGGTTCCAGGACCGGACCAAGCCCGAGGCGCGGCTGCTGCTGATGGCGCTGCCCTTCCCGCTGTTCTGGCTGGTCGGCTTCGAGGTCGCGGCCGAGCAGTGGGGATGGCATGTCAGCTACCTCGAGGTGCAGAGCCTGAAGGATGGCTTCATTCAGCTTCTGCGGCTGACCGGCTGGCTGCCCGTGACGGTCCTCGGCCTCTGGATCGTCGACCGGCGATCCCGGTGGGCGAAGCAAGGGGCTGCTGCAGCCCGTCTGGCCGGCTAAGGAGCCTTGGCGGAGCGTGGCGGCTGTGCTTTCTTCGCTTTCCAATCAGAAACGGAGATTCACATGCTTGCACGCTCCGCCGCCCGGCTCGCCGCCGCCGCGATCGTCGCGGTGCCGCTCGCAGCACTCGCCAAGACACCGGCCGATACCCTGGTGATGGCCTGGGCGCTGGATCCCGTCATCGGCATGGATCCCGGTCAGGTCGCCGAGTTCAACGCCAACGAGTTCCTCAACAACATCTGCGATCCGCTGGTCTTCCAGGACTACACCGATCCGTCGAAGCTGGTGCCCGGCATCGCCGAGAGCTGGCAGGCCTCGGCCGATGGCAGCACCATCACTTTCAAGATCCGCGCCGGCGCAAAGCATCCGTCCGGCAACCCGGTGACCGCCAAGGACGCCGAGTGGTCGATCCGCCGCATCATGGCGATCAACTTCGCCCCTGCCGGCACGCTCCGCCAGTGGGGCTATACCCAGGACGGCTTCGACAAGATGGTCGAGGCGACCGACGACCGCACGCTGGTCGTGCGCCTGCCGAAACCCTATCCGACGGACCTTGCCATCTCGGCTCTCTTCACCGGCGGCATGGGCATGGTGCTCGACTCCGTCGAGGCGAAGAAGAACGTCAAGGGCGACGACCACGCCAACGGCTGGCTCAAGACCAACACCGCCTGTGTCGGCGCCTACAAGATGCGCAGCTGGGCCGCAAACGACACGATGATCCTCGAGCGCAACGACGGCTATTGGCGGGGCGAGCCGAAGCTGAGGCGCGTCATCATCCGCCATGTGCCGGAGTCGGGTGCGCAGCGGCTGATGCTGGAGAAGGGCGATGCGGACATCGCCCGCATCCTCAACTCCCAGGATCTCGAAGGGGCGCTGAAGCACCCCGACGTGCAGCAGTTCCAGGTGCCGCTGCATCACTTCTGGTATTTGGCGATGAATGCCTCGGACCCGATCCTCGGCAATGTGAAGGTGCGTCAGGCCTTCAAGCACCTCATCAACAATGACGAGCTCGAGAAGACCCTGATGAAGGACCGCGGCACGGCGCGCCAGAGCGTCGTGCCGATCGGCGCCTTCGGGGCCTTGTCCAAGGCCGACGGCCTGCCGTTCAAGCCGGATGTCGAGGCGGCGAAGAAGCTACTGGCCGAGGCGGGATATCCCAACGGTTTCGCCCTCAAGCTGATCCATACATCGAACTCGCCGCAGCTCGAGCTCGGCCAGTACATCCAGGGCCAGGCCGCCAAAGCCGGCATCAAGATCGAGATCGAGGCCGGCGCCGGTGCCGTGACCATCACTCGCAGCCGCGCGCGTGACTACCAGCTGGTGCTGACCGGCTGGGCCGCGGGATATCCGGATGCGGATGCCATGGTCTCGCTCTTTGCGGTCAATCCCGACAACCGCAAGGAAGCGAACCTGGTGGGCTATCCGTCGTGGATCTCGGCCTGGGCCGACCCGCAGCTCAACATGCTCGCTGACCAGGCGCGGATGGAGCGGGATCCTGCCAAGCGCGCTGATCTCTACAGGCAGATCCAGGTGAAGCATATGTCCGAAGGACCGCATGCCTTCATCACCCAGTCGGTGAGCAACCTCGCCGCCAACCGGCAGCTTAAGGACATCAAGCAGAACGGGTTCCGCGTCTGGTACTCGACGGCTACGAAATAGATTCAATCCTCACGTCACCCCGTAGCCCCTCCTCCGCATCGTCGCGCGGGGGAGGGAGCCGGCTCATCTCATTGCTCATGAAGAAGTCAGACATCGAAGCCGCGCTCGCGCTGGCGATCCGGGCGGCCGAAACGCCGTCCCGAAATCTGGCGGCTGCGTTTCGCTCAGGTACGGTCCGTGCTCGGCTGAAGCCCGACCGCTCGTTCGTCACCAAGCACGATCTTGCCGCCGAAACTGTGATCCGGGGCGTGTTGAGCGCCGATCGCCGCTTCGGTGGCTTCGACATCGAGGGCGAGGAGACGGGTCGCGACGGCCGGGCGAGCGAGTATCGCTGGCTGGTCGATCCGATCGACGGCACCACCAGCTTCATTCGCGGCATACCCACTTTTGGCACGATCATCGCGCTCGAGGAGGCGGAGACACGGCGGGCCATCCTCGGGGTGATCCACCTGCCGATGCAGATCGAGACCTATGCCGCCGGCCGCGGCCTCGGCACCTGGAGTGGGACCAAGCGCATTAAGGCCTCCCGATGCCGCTCGCTTGCCGAGGCGATGGTTTCGACGCCGGACGCGCAGTGGTTTCACGTCACGCGGATGGAAGCGGGATACCGCCGGCTGCGCGAGCGCTGTCCGCAGCTTCGCGGCTACGCCGACTGCTGGGCGCATACGCTGGCGGTGAGGGGGGCGATCGATGCGGTGGTCGAGCCGTACAACAACGCCTGGGACATAAGGGCGACGGAGGTCCTGATCGCCGAGGCCGGTGGCGAGTGCCGGCTCCGCGCGGTGGTCGGCGGCAAGTTCACGGCCGCACTCTTCGGTTGTAAGGCGGTCGTCGAGCAGATCGCGGACGTCACCGGATTCTGATCCGTCTGCGGCCGGAACGGCCGCGCACGATTGGACAATTTTCACGGTTCTGCGGCGCAAAGGTGAATATCGCCGGATCGATATTGCCAGCCGGGTGGACTCGACAGATAGTCGCAACCCCGCCGTGCAGGCATCTCCTCAAAGCGAGTCCGTCCATGACCGTCATGCGTGGCCGTCAGTTCTTCCAGAACCCCGGTCCGACCAACATTCCCGACCGCATCCTGCGGGCGATGGACCGCGCCTCGATGGATTTCATGGGCAAGGAGTTCGCCGGCATCGCCGAGTTCTGCTTCGCCGGCCTGAAGCGCGTCTTCAAGACCGAGCAGACGATGTTCGTCTACGCCTCCAACGGCCACGGCGCCTGGGAGGCGGCGGTGGTCAACCTGTTCTCGCCCGGCGACAAGGTGCTGGTTCTGGAGACGGGGCGCTTCTCGGCATCCTGGGGCGAGATGGCGACCGCCTACGGCATCGAGGTCGAGACGCTGCCCTTCGACTGGCGCGTCGGCGTCGATCCCGCCAAGGTCGAGGAACGGCTCAAGGCCGACACCGCCCGTGACATTCGCGGCATCCTCCTGGTGCACAACGAGACGGCGACCGGCGTCGCCCATCCCGTCGCCGAGGTCAGGAAGGCGATCGACCGCGCCGGCCATCCGGGCCTTTTCCTTTCCGACACCATCTCCTCGCTCGCCTCCATCGACTTCCGCATGGACGAGTGGAAGGTCGACGTCGCCGTCGGCGGCTCGCAGAAGGGACTGATGCTGCCGATCGGCATGGGTTTCACCGGGGTCAGCAAGAAGGCGCTGGATGCGACCCAGTCGGCCCGCCTGCCGCGAGCGTATTTCGACTGGCGCCTGATGCTGGGCCGTCAACCGCAGAAGTTTCCCGGCACCGCGCCAGTGCATCACTTCTACGGCCTCGCTGAGGCGATCAAGATGCTGGACGAAGAAGGTCTCGATCAGGTCTTCGCCCGCCACGCGCGCTTGGCAGAGGCGACCCGCCGGGCGGTCCGAGTCTGGGGCGAAGGGGGCCACATGCAGCTCTTCGGCACCGACCCGAAACTGCTGTCCAACTCGGTCACCGCCGTCTTGATGCCGCCCGGCATCGATGCCGAGCGGGTCCGGCAGACCGCGCTCGATCGCTACAACGTCTCGCTCGGCGGCGGCCTCGACAACCTCAAGGGCAAGGTCTTCCGCATCGGCCACATGGGTGATCTCAACGAGCCGATGCTGCTGGGCGCGCTTGCCGCCGTCGAGATGTCGTTCAAGACCGCCGGCATCCCCCACACCAAGGGCGGCGTCGACGCGGCGATGGCGTATCTTTCCTACTGATGAACATCACCTCCGCGCCCGACCTCGTCATCTTCGACTGCGATGGCGTGCTGATCGACAGCGAGATCCTCTATTGCCGGATCGACGCGGAGGAGTTCACGCGGGCGGGATATGCGATCACGCCGGCCGAAGTCGCCCGCAAGTTCGTCGGCATCAGCTACGACACCATGCTGAAGATCATCGCCGAAGAACGCGGCCAGCCGCTGCCGGACGAGGTGACGATCCGGGTCAACGAGCGGGTGGCCGAAGTCGTCCCCGCCGAGCTGAAGGCAGTGAAAGGTATCGCCGGGCTCCTCGACCGGATCGGCATTCCGGTCTGCGTGGCGTCCAACACGGGAACCGAGCGGCTCCGCTGGAATCTCGAAGTCGCAGGTCTGCTCGCGCGCTTCGACCCCCATGTCTACAGTGCCAAGATGGTGGCAAGGGGCAAGCCGGCCCCCGACCTCTTCCTGCACGCCGCCAGGCAGTTCGATGTCCGGCCCGAAAGATGCCTGGTGATCGAGGACTCGACGGTCGGCGTCGGCGCGGCCGTTGCCGCCGGCATGCCGGTGCTGGGCTTCATTGCCGGCGAGCATTGCTGGCCGGAGCTCGAAGGCCAGCTTCGCGCCGCCGGCGCCTTCGATGTCGCCTCCACCTCGGAGCATATCGACGAGATCCTGTCGAAAGCGGCTATCGCCACGCCGTAATGCCGTTTGCGCCCGGCGGGCGACGGTCCTAGCCTGGAGTGCATGATCGAGCCGTCCGGCCAGACCCAGCGGATCGACGACGAGGAGCTGCGGAAGCTCATTTCCGGGCTCCGTATCGGGACCGTTCGTCAGCTCCCTGATCTCACCGGCATCAACTTTTCCGGCCTCGATCTCGAAGGCTTGCCGCTTCGGAAGGTCTGCCTTCGCAATGCGAACCTGAGGGGCACGCGCTTCGTCCGCGCCAATCTCAGCGAAGCCGATCTATCCGGCGCCGATCTCACCGACGCGGACCTGACCGGCGCCGACCTGACGAAGTCGGTTCTCCGCGGCACGCTTCTCCGGAAAGCCAATCTCAACCGATGCCTCCTGACCGGCGCTGACCTGCGCGCCGGCGGCGCGGCGGGTAAGGCCAGGGACGGCGTCGTCGGTACCGCGACCGATCTTTCCGGCTGCTTCCTGGAGAACGCCGACGCCTCAATGGCGGTGATGTCCGGCGTCGACCTGACCGGCGCCAGCCTGGTGGGGGCGGACCTCACCGGCGTCGAACTGCTGGGCGCCAACCTGACCGGAGCCAACCTGTCGCATACCGATCTCCGGGGTGCCAACCTGGCCGATGCCAGGCTGGGGGCAGCGATCTTCGTCGGTTCGGATCTGCGCGGTGCCAGGCTCAGCAACGCCAAGGGCAAGGGCGCGACCTTCGTCGGCGCCAAGATGGAAGGAGTCGAGCTCGGCGGCTCCGACAGCGCGGGCTGGCGGATCGACGAAAAGATCCCGATCGTCGGGCCAGGGCGGTTTCCGAACGAGATCCTGGTGGCGCTTGATCATCATCAGGCGTGGCTGGCCTCGGAGGGAGCGAGAGGCGCCCGGGCGGTCCTGCACGGCGCCGACCTCGGCTACTTCGACCTCTCGGGTCGTGACCTCACCGGTGTCGATCTCTCCGGATCTCGGCTCCTCGGGGCGCGGCTACGAGGAACGAAGCTCGTTCTGGCGACGCTTACACGCTGCAACCTCACCGCGGCCGATCTCGCCGGTGCGGATCTTACCGGCACTCTGCTCGCCGGCGCCGTCCTCCGCCGCGCCAGCCTCGCTCATGCCCGGGTAGGCTCGGTTCGCATCCCCGTAGCCTCCGGCGGCGGCCGCGACCAGGCGACGGTGCTGATCGGTGCCGACATCAAGAGCGCCGACCTTCGCGGCATCGACCTCGCCAAGTGCGTGCTCGAATAGCGACGCCACGGCCCCGCATCGTTCTGAGATAGAGTCGGGGCGCAATGCTCCCGCCTTCCTCCGCCGCGATCCGGCTGATCCTGCTTCTGGTCGGCGTCACTGGCATCAGCCAGTTCTACCGGGCCTCGGCGGGCGTGATTGCGCCCGAGCTGATGCGTGATCTCAGCCTGGGGCCGGAGACGCTCGGGCTCGCCAGCAGCGCCTTCTTCGTGGCGCTCGGCGTGGCGCAAATTCCGGTCGGCATGCTGTTCGACCGGGTCGGCCCGCGGCTGACCGTCGGCGTCCTGACGCTGCTCGCCGTCTTCGGTGCGATCCTGCATGCGATGGCCGAGTCCGGCGCCGCGCTGATAGCGGCGCGGACGATCCTCGGCCTGGGATCTGCCGCCAGCTTCATGAGCGTCGTGGTCTTCTGCTCGCGCTGGTTCCCCCGCGACCGTCTCAGCCTGACCTTGAGCTGGGTGTTCTCGGCAAGCCAGGTCGGCATCTTCTTCGCTACCACGCCGCTGGCGCTCGCGACCGAAGCCGTCGGCTGGCGGTGGGCTTTCGTCGCCGCCGCGGTCGCGACCGCCCTGATCGCGGCATTGTTCCTGTGGCTGGTCGCCGACGACCCACCGGGACGCGCTCCGCCGCCGCGCCCACATGAGACGCTGGGCCAGGTGGTCCTCGGCCTGCTCGAAGTCTGGCGCACCCCCGGCCTCGGCAAGGTGCTCGCCGTCCACACCTTCATCTATGCCAGCATGGTGACGGTGCTCGGCCTCTGGGCCGGGCCGTATCTCCTGGATGTCCATGGTCTGGATGCCGTCGCCCGCGGCAACGTGCTCTTCGCAATGGCGGCCGCCCAGGTGGTCGGCATCCTCTGCTATGGACCGCTCGATCGCGTCTTCAATACGCGGAAGTGGATCGTCGTTGCGGGCGGCGCCGGCACTCTGTCGGTGCTGGCCATTCTTGCGCTGATTCCCGGCCTCGGGCTCCGGCCTGCGGTCGGGCTCCTGGTGGGGCTCTGCGCCGTCACCTCCTACAGCCTGATCGTGGTGGCGCACGGCCGGAGCCTGTTCCCCGACCGCCTGGCCGGCCGCGGCGTCACTACCGTCAACATCGCGCAGGTCGCCGGCAGTGCGGTCCTACCGATCCTGACCGGCTTCATCGTCGCTGCCGTGTCGGAGGAGGGAGGAGCGCGGCCGGAGATCGCCTATCGCCTCGCCTTCGGTGCCATCGCGCTCTGCCTTGCCGCCGGCCTCGCCGTTTATCTGACGGCGAAGGACGTGAAGCCCCGCAATTCGTGATCCGGCCCGGGACAAGTTGCGATTGTCATGAAACTGTCATTTTGCTCGTATCATAGTTGCAAAATTGCTGCTTACAGTGGCCATCCATTCCAGTCATGGGGAGGCGAGAGATGAAGTTCCAATTCCTGCGCGTGCTTTCGGTTTCGTTCCTGACGGCGATTGCCATGACCGGCGGCGCGTCCGCCCAGAACATGGACAAGCTGATTGCCGATGCGAAGGCCGAGGGCATGCTGACCACCATCGCGCTGCCGCGCGACTGGTGTGGTTATGGCGAGCTGATCGACAGCTTCAAGGCCAAGTACGGCCTTCGCGTGAACGAGCTCAATCCCGATGCCGGCTCCGCCGACGAGATCGAGGCGATCAAGGCGAACAAGGGCAACAAGGGTCCGCAGGCGCCGGACGTCATCGACGTCGGCCTCTCCTTCGGCCCGTCGGCCAAGAAGGACGGCCTGCTGCAGCCCTACAAGGTCGCGACCTGGGATTCGATCCCCAACGACGCCAAGGACCCGGAAGGCTACTGGTACGGCGACTATTACGGCGTGCTCTCCTTCCAGGTGAACGCCGACATCGTGAAGACGATGCCGACAGATTGGGCGGACCTGCTGAAGCCGGCCTACAAGAATTCGGTGGCGATGGCGGGCGATCCGCGCGCCTCCAACCAAGCGATCCAGGCGGTCTATGCCGCCGGTCTGTCGGTCGCCGGCGGTGATGCGGCAAAGGCGGCCGAAGCCGGTCTCAAATACTTCGCCGAGATGAACAAGAACGGCAACTTCGTGCCGGTGATCGGCAAGGCGGCCTCGCTCGCCCAGGGCGCCACGCCGATCGTCATCCGTTGGGACTACAACGGGCTCGCCGACCGCGACACGCTGAAGGGTAACCCGAAGGTCGAGGTCATCGTGCCGAAGACCGGCGTTGTCGCCGGCGTCTACGTCCAGGCGATCAGCGCCTTCGCGCCCCATCCGAACGCGGCCAAGTTGTGGATGGAGCATCTCTACTCCGACGCCGGCCAGATCGCCTGGCTCAAGGGCTATTGCCATCCGATCCGCTTCAACGACCTGGCGAAGAACAAGAAGATCCCGGCCGACCTCCTTGCCAAGCTGCCGCCCGCGGAAGCCTACGAGAAGGCGGTGTTCCCGACGCTCGATCAGCAGAACGCCGCCAAGGAAGTCATCACCAAGCAGTGGGACGCCGTCGTCGGCGCCAACGTGAAGTAACGGACTCGGTCCGCATGATCCGGTCGAGCCTCCGCGCGCTGCGACGCGCGGGGGCTCGTCCTCTTACCTCTCGATGACGGAAGCTACCGCCTCCCGGCCTATTCCCGTGCGCGCGCGCTTTGCGTTGCCCGATGGGTTCTCCTGGGCATGGGTCGGCGTCATGCCGTTCTTCCTGTTCGCCCTGATGTTCCTGATCCTGCCGACGGGATTCCTCGTGGTGGGTGCCTTTCAGGACAACGAGGGGCGCTTCACGCTTCAGAACATCGTCAACCTGTTCCAGCCTTCGATCCTTAACGCCTACTGGATCAGCATCAAGGTCAGCGCCGTCTCCGCCGTCGTCGGCGCGATCTTCGGTTTCTTCCTGGCCTACGCCGCGATCGCTGGCGGCGTTTCCCGCTGGATCCGGCCGACGCTGATGACTTTCTCCGGCGTCGCCTCCAACTTCGCCGGCGTGCCGCTCGCCTTCTCCTTTCTGGCTACGCTCGGGCGCACCGGCCTGGTGACGGCTCTGCTGATCAAGTACCTCGACTTCAACATCTACTCGACCGGCTTCAACCTCCTCAGCTTCTCCGGCCTGGTGATCACCTATCTCTACTTCCAGATCCCGCTGATGGTGCTGATCATGGCGCCCGCGATCGATGGGCTGAAGCGCGAGTGGCGGGAAGCCTCGACCATCCTCGGCGCCACCACCTGGCAGTACTGGCGCTACGTGGCACTGCCGGTGCTATGGCCGAGCCTGTTCGGCACGACCCTTCTGCTGTTCGCCAACGCCTTCGGTGCCATCGCCACCGCCTATGCGTTGACCGGAAGTTCGATGAACATCGTCACGATCCTGCTCTTCGCCCAGATCCGCGGCGACGTGCTGCACGACCAGAATCTGGGCTATGCGCTGGCGCTGGGCATGATTCTGATCACCGGCCTCTCCAACGGTGCCTACATCTGGCTGCGTGCCCGCAGCGAGAAGTGGCAACGATGAAGCGCTCGAACATCGGCCACTGGATCGCGCTCGGGATCGGCGCCCTCTACTTCCTGGTGCCGCTGATCGCCACATTCGAGTTCTCGCTCCGCATGCGGCGCGGCGAGTACAGTTTCGATGCCTACCGCGTCGTGCTCGCCGATGCCCGCTTCCAGGCGACTTTCGGCTACTCGACCGTGCTGGCGCTGGCGACCATCGTCGTCGGCGTGCTGCTGGTGGTGCCAACCGCCTACTGGATCCAGCTCCGGCTGCCGAAGCTGCGGCCGGTGGTGGAGTTCATCACGCTGCTGCCCCTGGTGATCCCGGCTATCGTTCTCGTCTTCGGCTATCTCCGCATCTACAACAGCTCCTCGCTGCTGCCGATGACCTCGAACGAGCGAGCGACCGACCTCCTGCTCACCTTCGGCTATGTAACGTTGGCGCTCCCCTATATGTACCGCGCGGTCGACAACGGGCTTCGCGCCATCGACGTTCGAACACTGACCGAGGCGGCGGAAAGCCTGGGGGCGAGCTGGCCCACGATCCTCTTCCGCATAATCTTCCCGAACGTGCGCGTGGCCGTGCTCAGTGGCGCCTTCCTCACTTTCGCTATCGTCATCGGCGAGTTCACCTTCGCCGCTCTCCTCGACCGGCCGGCCTTCGGCCCCTACCTCCAGCTCATCGGCGCCAATCGCGCCTACGAGCCGTCGGCGCTGGCGATTATCGCCTTCGGCGTCACCTGGGCCTGCATGGGGCTGATCAACGTTGTCGGCCGCGCCTCCCGTGGCGCAACGCCCACGGTACCTTAAGGAACCGCGATGGCCTTTCTCGAGATCGAGCATTTGCGGAAATCCTTCGGCCCGCTCACCGTGGTCGAGGACTTCAACCTGGCGATCGAGCGGGGCGAGTTCGTCTCCTTCCTCGGGCCGTCCGGCTGCGGCAAGACCACGACGCTCCGCATGGTCGCGGGCTTCGAGACGCCGACCTCCGGCGCGATCCGCATCGACGGCAAGGACGTGACTCGGGCGCGGCCGAACCAGCGCAATGTCGGCATGGTCTTCCAGGCCTATGCCCTCTTTCCCAACATGACGATCGCCGAGAATGTCGGCTTCGGCCTCAAGGTCGCCAACCGGCCGGCGGCGGAGATCAAGAGCCGGGTCGAGGAGATGCTGGCGCTGATCAAGCTGCCGCAGCTGGGCGGGCGCTACCCCTATCAGCTCTCCGGAGGCCAGCAGCAGCGCGTCGCGCTGGCCCGCGCGCTGGCGGTCAAGCCGAAGGTGCTGCTGCTGGACGAGCCGCTGTCGGCTCTGGATGCCAAGATCCGCGTCTCGCTGCGCCAGGAGATCCGCGCCATCCAGCGCGAGCTCGGCATCACCGCCATCTACGTGACCCACGACCAGGAGGAGGCGCTGTCGATCTCCGACCGCATCGTGGTGATGAGCCAGGGCCGTATGGAGCAGGTCGGCACGCCCTTCGAGATCTACAATTACCCGCGCACCCGCTTCGTTGCCTCCTTCGTCGGCACGCTGAACGTGCTGAGGAGCCGGGTGGTCGATGCGGCAAGCGGCCGGATCACCGTCGACGATCAGCCGATCGTGGCGTCGACCGGGCTCGACGGCGTCCAGGCCGGCGAGTTCCGCTCGATCGCCCTCAGGCCGGAGGCGGTGTCGCTGTCGGCGCCCTCAGCCGGCGGCAACGGGCTCGACGGTACGGTCGAGGAGGTGAGCTTCCTCGGCTCGGTGGTACGCATTCGCGTCCGCTTCGGCGAGAACACGATCTCTCTCGACACCTTCAACAAGCCGAGTGCGCCGCCGCCGGAGCGCGGGCAGAAGGTGACCGTAGCCTTCGCCCGTGACGCGCTCCTCGTCCTCGACGGCGCCGAAGCGGCTTAGGTAGCCACCGCTACATCTTCGCGATGTTCCAGAACACCTGCGTCTCCGGCACCGCCAGGATGCCGGAGAGGCTGCTGCGAAACGCGATCGGCGTCTGCCACTGGCCGTAGGGGATATAGAGCACGATCTCCATCGAGCGCTTCTGGATCTCGACCGCCACCTGCTTCCTGGCTTCCAGGCTGGGCGCCTTGACCCAGTCGACCCTGAGCTTCTCCATGGTCTCGTCGCAGGGCCAGCCGAACCATGCCTTGTCGCAGGCGGCCGACATCGGGATGTGGAAGGCCGGGTTGGCGGCCGAAAAGCCACCGCCGGAAGTCAGGAAGATGTGCCAGCCCGAGGCGCCGGCTTCCTTCCGGTTCCTGCGCGTGATCACCGTCCCCCAGTCGGACGTGGCGAGCTGGACGTTGACGCCTCCCCGCCGGAGCCATGATTCCAGCACGGTCGCGACCGGGTGGAAGATGTTGTGGTCGGCCGAATGCAGCAGGATCACCGGCTCGCCTTTGTAGCCGGCGTCGGCCAGCGCCTTCTTCGCCCGAGCCAGGCGCTCTGCCTCGGGCAGCTCGGCGATCATCGCCTCGGCGCCGGCTTCGCTTCCCATCGGCGAGCCGCAGATCAGAATGGCGCCGCAGACGGTGTAGCGGGCGGGATCGCCGATCGCCGCCGACAGGATCTCCTTCTGGTTCACCAGGTTCAGCATGGCACGGCGGATCGCCGGATTGTCGAAGGGCGGGTGCAGGTGGTTGAGGCGCATGATCCCGGCCGATCCCAGCGGGCTCAAGGTCTCGACCCTGACCCCGGTGCTGCCTTTCAGGATCGGGATGAAGTCGGCGGAGATGCCTTCGTAGTAGTCGATCTCGCCTCGCCCTAGCGCCGCGGTAGTCGTCTGCGCGTCCGGCAGCACTACCCATTCGACCCGGTCGATCTTGGCGATCCGCCCGCCGGCAGTGCCGGAGGCCGCCTCGCTGCGCGGCACGTAGTCGGCGTTCTTGACGTAGACGGTGCGCGAGCCCGGGACCCATTGCTCCTTGGCCATGCGGAAGGGGCCGGAGCCGACGGGGTCGTCGATCTGGGTGCCTGGATCGGTCGTCGCCACGCGCTTCGGCACGATGAAGGCCGGAGTCGCCGTCGGCTGTGCCAGCGCGTCGATCACCAGGCCGAAGGGCTCCGACAGCGTCAGCGTAACCGTCCTGGCATCGGTCGCGACGATGTCCTTGGTGAAGCGCATCATCATCTGGCCGGCCGCGTCGCGTGCCGCCCAACGCTTGATCGAGGCGGCGACGTCCTCGGCGGTCACCGGCTGGGCGTCATGGAACTTGAGGCCGTCGCGCAGGACGAAGGTGTAGGTAAGCCGGTCGGCGCTGAGCGTGTGGTCCCCCACCATCTGCGGCTGCGGCAGGTTCTGGCCGTCGATCCCGAACAGGGTCTCGTAGACCATGTGGCCGTGGTAGCGGGTGATCGTCGCCGTGGTCCAGACCGGGTCGATGCTTTTCAGGTCCGCATGCATGACCGAGCGGAGTACGGTCTGTCCCGATGAAGGCCCACCTGCCAGCAGCAACGCCGCCACGCCCAATGCCAGTCCGGTGCGATGACTCATGTGACCCCCCTAGGATTTGATAGCGTCGTTGACCCCGTGTGGATTTTCGTCGATCGGCCATTTGGGCCGCTGGATGCGCCGGTACTGCACCTTGCGCGGATCGCTGGGATAGGGTCCGCCCGCGTCGATGTAGTGGATCTCCTTCGCGATCGGAGCGAAGCCGGCGTGGAAGTGGTTGCTCGATTTCACCACTACCAGCTTGCGTTGGGCCGGATCGATCCCGAGGTTGCGGAACAGGCTGGGATCGAAGGTCTGGGCGCGCTTGGTCTCCAGCACCACGTCGATGCCGGCGACCCGGATCGCCGCCGCATCGCCGAGCGAGACGACGCTGGAGGCGAACATCTGCGTCGCGTCCTTGACCACGCGTGTCACCTCGACCTCGGCGTCGATCGGCGTGCCGGAGGTGGAGGCGGCCTTGCCGCCGAAGCGGAGCTTTAGGCGGGCGCCCTCGCCGGCGCCATGGCAGAAGCGGACGGCGATCGGGTCCCACAGCGCCCCGATCACGGCGTTGTCGATGCCGCGCTCCAGCATGCGGCGCAGGATGACGGTGGAATCGCCGGCGACTCCGCCGCCCGGATTGTCCCAGCGGTCGGCGAGCACGATCGGGCCTTCCGGCGCGGCGACGGCACGGTCGATGCCCTCGTCGGGGCTCAGATGACGAGGAGCGCCCTGGCCGCGAAGCTCGAACAGTTCCTGGCCAAGTGTCCGCGCAAGACGATCTCCGGCCTCGCGCCGGTCGTCGGTGATGACCAGCATCTTGGCGCCCATGTCCGGCACATCGGCGGCGGAGAAGCCGTGGACGACGGAGACGGAAAGGACGCCATCCCGCCCTTCGAGCGCCGTCATCCGGTCGACGAATCCACGGATCGGCTGGCGGCTGGTCATGAAGCTGTCGATCATCCGGCAGTCCCAGACCGACATGGCCGGCCTGACCTCGCCCCGAGCGGTCGCCAGCAGCAAGGTCATCAGCTCCTCGGCCCGCTCGACGAAGTCGGTGTGCGGAAATTCCTTGTAGCAGATGAGGACGTCGGCCGAGGCCAGCATCGCCCCGGTCATGTGGCAGTGAGGATCGAGGGTGGCACCGATCGCCGCCTTGGGGCCGGCGAGCGCGCGGACGCGGGCGAGCAGGTCGCCTTCGCAGTCGTCATAGCCATGCGCGACCATCGCGCCGTGCAGGCCGAGGGCGACCGCATCCACCGGCAGCGCCTGGGCGAGCTGGCCCAGGATCTCGTCGCGGAGGCTCTCGTAGGCAGCTCGGCTGGTGGTTCCCGACGGCGCCGCGCCGGTGACCGTGCCCTCGACCAGGGTGTAGCCATCCTGGCGCGCCCGTCGTCGCCCGACGACCAGGACCGCGGATGAGGTGTTGGTCGGGTGGTCCGGGTGCTCGCCGGGACGGAAGTAGCGATTGCCGGTGAAGCTCTCGAGATCCGTCGGTATCGGCGAGAAGGTATTGGACTCGGTCGACAAGGCTGCCGCGAACACCCGCATCGTCCGTTCCCCTTCCGTCGACGCAGCGTCAGCGTTCTCCGCCGGCCGTTTCAAGTCAAGGATCGTACATTTCGCCAGCGGCTCACGCCCTCCCGTGGGCGGTCTCGCCTATGCGATGATCATCCGGAGATCAGGAATCGGGAGACCAGTCGATGAAGGCGTTCACGGCGTGCCTCGGCAGCGAGACCAATACCTTCTCGCCCATCCTCTGCGGACGCGACGCCTTCGAGGGCAACTTCTACGCGGCCCCCGGCAAGCACCCCGATCACCCGACGCTCTATTCCGGTCCGATGATGGCGCTCCGCCGCCGCGCCAGGGAGAGCAATTGGGAAGTCGTCGAGGGGCTCTCGGCCTTCGCTACCACCGGCGGCATCGTCGCGCGGCCGGTTTACGAGGAGTATCGCGATGCCATCCTCGCCCAGCTCCAGGCGGCGCTTCCCGTCGACCTCGTCGCCCTCGGCCTCCATGGCGCCATGGTCGCCGACGGCTATGAGGACTGCGAGGGCGACCTGCTCGGGCGGGTGCGCGCAATCGTGGGTCCGAAGGTGAAGGTGGGCGCCGAGCTCGACCTCCACTGCAACCTGACGCAGGCTATGGTCGACTATGCCGACGTGCTGGTGCCCTACAAGGAGTCGCCGCACGTCGACGTACTCGAGCGCGGCGAGGAACTGGTGCAGATCCTGGGCGACGCGGCGGGCGGCAAGACCAAGCCAGTGATGAGCGTCTTCGATTGTCGGATGGTGACTTCGTCGCCGACAACGCGGGAGCCGATGAAGAGCTTCGTTGCCCGCATGAAGGCGCTCGAAGGCAAGGACGGCGTGCTCTCGGTCTCGCTCGTCCACTGCTTCGGTTTCAACGATGTTCCTGAGATGGGATACAAGGTCCTCGTCGTCACCGACGGTCGCAAGGCGGAAGGCGATACGCTCGCCAGGAAGCTCGGCCACGAGATCTACCGGATGCGCCGCGATATCGGCATGACCTTCCTCACGATCGACGAGGCGATCGACCGCGCACTGTCGGCGTCGAAAGGGCCGGTGGTGCTGGCCGACGGGGCCGACAATGCGGGCGGCGGCGCGGCCAGCGACTCCACCTGGTTCATCCGGGCGCTGCAGAAGCGCGGGGTGCGCGATGCCTGCGTCGGGCCGCTTTGGGACCCGATCGCCGTCCGGATGTGCTTCGCGGCCGGCGAAGGCGGGGTCTTCCAGCTCCGCTTCGGCGCCAAGATGAGCGCAAACTCCGGAGAGCCGATCGACGCCCTGGTCAAGGTTACGCGCCTGGTGAGGGATGCTTGGCAGACCTTCGGGGAGGCGCGCGACCCGATCGGCGACGCAGCAGCGATCGAGGTAGACGGAATCGCGATCGTGTTGAACTCGGCCCGCGATCAAGCCTTCGGCCTCGATCTCTTCACCAATCTCGGCATCGAGCCGACGATGAGGAAGATCGTGGTAGTGAAGTCGCACAACCACTTCTTCGCGGCATTCTCGAAGATCGCGACTGAGGTGCACCGGACCACGGCGCCGGGGCCGCTGTCGCTGGAGTACTCGAAGGTGCCCTACAAGCGGCTCAGGCGACCGATCTGGCCGCTCGATCCGGATCCGCTGGGATTGGACTCCTAGATCCTACGACGCTGCGCGCGTGATCCCTGCGCCCAGCTTCGGGAACTCGCAGCGGATCGAGGTTCCGAGCTTGGGCGCATTGCAATACTGGTTGATGCGAAGGTCGGCGGCGATCGACATCAGGCCGAAGGCATCGGCCGGCGAGACGCCGAGACGATCACCCAAAAGCTTGATCATCGAGCGCGTGCAGTACTCGGCCGCGTCCTCGAAGGTCGGCGCCGAGGCGGTGGTGATCCAGCGGTCATGGGTTTCCAGCCACGGCCATTCCGTGGCCCCGCCCTTCACCAGCTTGAAGCGGAGATGGACGCGGGCGCCGATCTCGGCACCGGAACCGCACATCTCGGCATCGCCCATGGTCGCGTGGACGTCACCGACATAGAAGAGGCCGAGCGGGGCGTAAATCGGTAGATGCACGGTGGTGCCGACGGCGAGCCGATTGTTGTCCATGTTGCCGCCATGCTTGCCGATCAGGCCGACCGAGATCGGCTCCAGCGGCGCGCATGCCATGGCGCCGATCATCGGCTTCACCGGCAGGCGCAGGTCCTTGAAATGCACCTGCCCGTCCTTGACCGGCAGCATGGTGACCGTGCGCTGGTTGACCACGTCGCGAACGATGCCGACCTCGGGGAACACGCCGACATAGCCCACGGGATCGACCTCGATCGACACGATCTCGACCGCGAGTGAGTCGCCGGGCTCGGCGCCGGCGATGCCGACCGGGCCGGTCATCGGGTTGGAGCGCGGATACTTGTCGTTCGGGTTCGGCCGGGTGGTGACCTCGTCCTCAGGCTTGTGCAGCTTCCCTTCGCGCGAGTTGTGGGTCTCGATCATGATCTCGCACGGCGCCTCGACGGTGAGGCGCGGCTTGTGCGTGGCATCGAAGGCGTATTCGACGCTGGTGCGATCGAGATAGTGCAGCTCGCGGGACGGCATCGGTTCAGCCCTCGAAGTCGGTGGCGAGATGGGCGACGCAGTCGCCGCGCTCGGCGCGGCCTTGCGCACGTTTGCAGACGACCAGGCCGGCCCGCTGGAAGCGCGGCTCCAGCGGCGGGCGCATCGGATCCTCGACGAAGTGGAGGCGCCCGGCGAGCTGGCCTTTCTCGACCCAGTCACCGAGCTCGACCGCCGGCTGGAACAGTCCGTCGGCCGGGGCGTAGACGAAATAGTCGCGGCCGCCAAGCTGCATGAAGCGGGTCGGCGTTTCCGGCGGCTGGATAGTCCAGGTCTTGAGGATGCCGAGATGGGCCAGCGTGTTGCGTATGCCGCGCTCGACCAGCGCGACGCCGGTCTTGGACACCGCTGCCCGGCCGCCGAATTCGCCGCCCATCGCCGGGATGCCGCGGACATGGGCGCCGCGCTGCGCCAGCCGGTCGTCGGAGCTGCGGCCGACGATGCTGAAGGGCGGCCCGAACGCCTTCACCAGCGCGAACTGCTTCTGGTTCACCTCTTCGTTCTGCGTCAGGTGCATACCGCAATAAGTGAGATAGTCGAGCGAGCGGCCGCCGGCATGCAGGTCGTGATAGGCGCTGGCGAGCGGGATCAGATGGTTGGCGATGTAGTAGGAAATCTGCGCGGTCGGCCCGCCGTCGGGATCGCCGGGAAAGGCACGGTTCAGGTTGCCGCCGTCGAGCGGCGAGAGCCGCTGGGCGGCCATCGCCGCCGGGAAGTTGGCGGCGGCGAGGATGATGACCCGCCCCTGGATGTTCTCGGGCTCGAGCTCGCGGATCAGGTTTAGCAGGCCGATCTGGCCCTCGTACTCGTCGCCATGGGTGCCGGCGGTGAACAGCATGGTCGGCCCCGGCCCGTTCTTGATGCAGGCGATCGGGATGTGGATGACCTTGTAGGCGGAGTCGTTCATCGACCACGGCATGAACAGGTTCGAGACCTGCTTTCCGTCCTTGTCGAAGTCGATGTCGGTCGAAATGCGGGTCGGGCGCGTGGTCATGCGGGCTCCGTGGATTCAATCGCGGAAGGAAGGCAAGCCCGCTTCAGCGCGGGCCCGCAACATTTCTTTACCTCTTCTCGACTGCCCAGAGCACATGGGTGCCGATATCGATGATGCCGGAGATGTTGCTGCGATAGGCGGCAGGCGAGGTGTACTGGCCGAGGTTGATGTAGGGCACGGTCTCGTAGAACCGCTTGTTCAGACGCCCGGCGATCTCTAAGCGCTGGTTCTGGGTCGAGGCCGTGTTGAACTCGGCGCGGATCTTTTCGAGCTCCGGATCGCAAGCCCAGCCGAACCAGTTCTTGCCGTCGCAGGTCGAGTTGAGTGCGTTGTTGGCTATTGGGTCGCCCTGAAAAATTGCAGTCGAGGTGGTGATGAAGAGATGCCAGCCGGCCCGGTTGGCCGAGGGCGCGTCCTTGACCGAGCGCCGGGAGACCAGCGTCGACCAGTCCATGCTCTGCATTTCGACATTGAAGCCGGCCTGCCGCAGCTGCTGATTGGCCAGCTGGGCGAAGATGGTGATCTGCGGATGGTCGGTCGGGTTCATCAGCACCAGCGGCTCATTCTTGTATCCCGACTCCTTCAGCAGCTGCTTCGCCTTTTCGATGTTGGCGGTCGGCCGGGCGAAATCGCCGAGCCCTGCCTTCGTTTCGAGCGGTGTCCGGCACGAGAGCGCCGACCAGCAGACGATTTCCTGTTCCGGCACGCCGACGACCGCGTTCAGGTACTGCGCCTGATCGACGGCATAGAGCATCGCCTGGCGGATCTTCGGATTGTCCATCGGCGCAACTAGGTGGTTCGGCCGCAGGATGGCGAGGCGCCCCAGCTTGTTGGTGATCTCCACCTTCACGTTCGGCGCCTTGCGCAGCATCGGGATCAGATCGTTCGGCGGCGACTGGATGATGTCGACCTCGCCGCGGATCAGCGCCTGGATCGCCACGGCCGAGTCGGGCAGGTAAGTGAACTCGATGCGGTCGGTCCTGCCGGTCTTGTTGCCGGTATGCCCGGCCGGCGGCTCGCTGCGGCCGATATAGTCGGGGTTCTTCCGGTACGACCACTTGGCGCCGGGCTTCCATTCGTCCTTGTTGAAGATGAAGGGGCCGGAGCCGACCGATTCCGTCACCTGCTGGAACGGATCGACGCTCGCCTCCTTCTCCCTCATGATCAGAAGCGGCGTCCCCGAATTGGCCAGCACCTCCGTCACCGGACCGAACTTCTCCTTGAACAGGATCTGCCAGGTGTCGGCGTCGAGCGCCTTCATTTCGGCGACGCGGCTCATCATGGTCGAGCCGACCGACATGCGCGCGGCCCAGCGCTTGATCGACGGCACGACGTCCTTGGCAGTGACCGGCGTGCCGTCGTGCCACTTGAGGCCGGGGCGAAGCTTGAAGGTCCAGGTCAGGCCGTCCGGGCTGACGGTGTGGCTGCCGACCATCTGCGGACCGACGCCGCCGTTTCCGTCCTCGCCGTACAGCATGTCGTAGATCAGCGAGCCATGCGCCAGAGCGACGCCCGCGGTCGTCCAGATCGGGTCGAGGGAGCGCAGCTCGGTCTCGGAGGCGATGTTGAGCGTCACCTCGCCGCGGACGGGGCCGGCTAGGGAGAGAGCGACGGTCAGGGCGGCTGTCGCGGCCAGAACCTTGGACGTGCGGCGCATGTCTTGCTTCCTTTGCTCTCGGGACAGGCTGGAGGTGGGCGCCAGCGCGGCGGGTCCGCTTGGAAAGACGATCGAAAAGAAGAGGCCCGGCGCCTGGCCGGGCCTCCATGACGAGACAGCTTACTTCTCGATGTTCCACATGGAGAGGCGGATGTCGGGAATGACCCCTTTCAGCTCCTTGCGGTAGGCGACTGGGCCGACGAACTGCCCCAGCGGCACATACGGCACGGTCTCGTAGAACCGGGCCTGGTAGCGCTCGACGACATCCTTGCGCTTGGTGTCGTTGTCCGCGTTCAGATACTCGAGGCGGATGTTCTCGAGCGTCTGGTCGCAGGGCCAGCCGAACCAGTTGGAGCCGTCGCACGGCGTCTGCGCGCCCGAGTTCATCAGCGGGTCGGACATGAACGGCCCCGTGCCCCAGGTGTGGAACACGTGCCAGCCGCCCTTGTTGACCGACGGCGCGTCCTTGATCGGACGACGCGAGACCAGGGTCGCCCAGTCCATGGTCTGGACATCGACGTTGAAGCCGGCCTGCTTCATCAGCTGGGCCGAGATCTGCGTGAGCGCCGAGATCACCGGCTGGTCGGACGGATCCATCAGGACGATCGGCTCGTTCTTGTAGCCCGATTCCTGAAGCAGTTTCTTCGCCTTGTCGGGTTTGGCCCCCGGCGCGGCCCAGTCGTTGTTGACGCCGGCCTTGCTCTCGAGCGGCGTGCCGCACATGAACACGGCCCAGCAGAGGGTCCGCATCGAGGTGTCGGACTGCATGACCTGCAGGTACTGGTCCTGGTCGACGGCGTAGAGCAGGGCCTGGCGGACCTTCGGGTTGTTGAAGGGCGGCACCAGGCTGTTGGGCCGCATCATCGTCTGGTTGCCGATCTTGTCCATGACCCGAAGTTCGACCATCGGGTTGGCTTTCAGCATCGGCAGCAGGTCGGGCGGAATCACTTCGATGGCATCCGCCTCGCCCTTCATCACCGCCTGGACGCGGGTGTTGGCGTCGGGGATGTAGATCCATTCGACCGCATCGACCTTGACCACCTTGCCGCCGGCGGCGCCGTCGGGGGCTTCGGACCGCGGCTTGTAGCCTGCGAACTTCCGATAGATGACGTTATGGCCCGGGTTCCAGTCCTTCGCTGCGAAGGTGAAGGGGCCGGAGCCGATCATCGTGGTCACGGCGGTGTTCGGATCGACCCGGGCTTCCTGCTCGCGCATGATGAACAGCGGGTTCGCCGAGGTGCCGAGCACGGCCAGCATCGGCGCGAACGGCGACTTCAGCTTGATCTCGAAGGTGTCGGCCCCGGTCGCCTTGGTCTCGGCGATGCGGGTGATCATGGTGCGGCCAAGGGTGTTCTTGGCAGCCCAGCGCTGCATCGAGGCGACGACGTCCTTGCCCTGGACCGGGCTGCCGTCATGGAAGGTGATGCCGGGGCGGAGCTTGAACGACCAGGTCAGGCCGTCGGCGCTCACCTGATGGCTGTCGACCATCTGGGCCTTGTAGACCCACTTGCTGTCCGGCGCGTACAGCACGTCGTAGACCATGTAGCCATGGGTCTGGGTGGTGCCGATGGTGGTGAACAGCGGGTCGAGGACCTTGAGGTCCGCGTCCGGGATATACTTGATGGTCTTCTGAGCGGCGGCAGGTCCGGCGAGCGCCAGGGCCGTGATGGCTGTTGCCGCAAGCGGAATCAGTCCTCGGATCGTCTTCATCTCGTTCGAGCCTCCTCTTTCAGCCTTTGGGGAGAAACGCCTCCCATTTCGCACCGTAAATGACTGCAGCGAGACTTGCTGCGGTTTCCGTGGCGGCCTAGTTTTGACCGGTCGCGGATACCTATTTTCCGATCATCAAACACCGACCGGCGGCGGCGATCAACCGCCTTGGCGGAAAGGGAGAAACGATGGCGATTGATGCAGCCAAGTTGCACCGGGAATCGATCGTCATCGATGCCGTATGTCCCCTGCTCCGGGGGCAGAAATACACCGACTGGTACGCCGAGGGCGGAGTCACCATTGCAGCGCCGACCGTCGGCGCCATGGAGGGGATCGACGTCACCATGCGCAGCGTCGCCGCGTGGAAAGCCTTCATCGCCAGGAACTCCGGCAACGCCGGCCGGATGACCCAGGTCTCCAGCGTCGCCGAGATGCGGGCTGCCAAGCGCAACGACAAGCTCGGTCTTCTCTTCCACTTCCAGGGCACCGACCCGATGGAAGACGATCTCGACATGGTGCATGCCTACAAGGCGCTCGGCGTCGGCATCATGCAGCTCTGCTACAACATCCGAAACCGCGTCGGCGACGGCGCCGATGAGCGCCAGGACACCGGCCTTTCTTATTTCGGCGTCGAGATGGTCAAGATGATGAACGAGGCGCGGGTCATCGTCGACGTAGCCCATACCGGCCTCAAGACCAGCTTCGATGCGCTCGAGGTGTCCGAACGGCCGGTGATCTGCAGCCACGGTAATCCGCGGAAGGTGAAGGAGTCCTACCGCAACCTGCCGGACGACCTGATGAAGGCGATCGCGGCGCAGGGCGGCGTCATCGGCATGGTGGGCTTCCCGGCCTTCGTCGCCGACGGCCCGGCCCCGACCCTCGATCAGTTCATCGACCACATCGCTTATGCCGCCGACCTGATCGGCATCGACCATGTCGGCCTCGGCATCGACTACTACAACGGCCAGTACCTGGTGATGCCGGACGATCAGGCGAAGGCCTACTACGACTCCCTGATCGCCAGCGGCAAGTGGCGGCCCGGCACATATCCGCCGCCGCCGCACCGCTATCCAGAAGGAATCGAGACGCCGCGGACGCTGCCGAACCTGACCAAGCGCATGGTCGAGCGGGGGTTCTCGGCCGAGGATACGAAGAAGGTGCTGGGCGAGAACTGGCTTCGGGTCTACGAGGCGGTGTGGGGCGCCTGATGACCCAGAAGCTCTCCGACGCCGCCCGCAAGATCGTCGAGGCCTATAAGGCGCCGGGCGTCGCCGTCTCGATCCTCAAGGACGGGAAGCCGATCTACCGCGAGTGCTTCGGCGTCATGTCGACCGCATCCAGGCGGCCGCTGACCGACGGCGCCACCTTCGACATCGGCTCGATCTCAAAGACCTTCAACGCCGCCACTGTGGCGCTGCTGGTCGAGAAGGGGCTGGTCGGCTGGGACACGCCCGTGGTCGAGGCGCTGCCGGGCTTCCAACTCTCCGATCCCACCATCACGCCTCATGTCGTCGTGCGCGACCTCGTCGGCCAGTCCATCGGCTTCGGCGAGGACAACATCATGAACTACAACTCGCGCTTCACCCGGCCCGAGATAATCAAGCTGATCCCGACCCTGCCGCTGCGCGTGCCGTTCCGCAGCGAGTGCGCTTATCAGCAATTCGGTCCGATCGTCGCGACCGCGATGGTCGAGCACCTGACCGGCGAGGCGTGGGAAGACTTCGTCGAACGCGAGGTCGCGGCCAGGCTCGGCCTGAAAGAGACCTTCGCCAGCTACTTCCGCATGCCCGATACGTCGATCGCCTGCGACCCGCATCTCGACTTGGGCGACGGGACGATGAGCGTCATCCCGCACCGGAATTTCGACGCGTTGTCGGCGACCGGCGGCATGACCGCGAGCCTCCGCGACATGGAGACGTGGTTCTCCGCCTTCGCCTGCGGCGGCGAGGCCAACGGCCGGCGCCTGCTGAAGGAAGAGACGGTCGAGGAGATGCTGACCCCGCGCATCGCCGTACGCCGGAACGGCCTCCACCCGCAGCGCTGGACCAGCCGCTACGAGGCCAACTTCGTCAGTTACGGTCTCGGCTGGTACGCGCATGACTTCGCCGGCCGGCGGGTCAATGAGCATACCGGTGCCCTCGAGGGCTTCCTGGTGCTGGGCTGCTCGGTTCCCTCCGAGCGGGTCGCCGTTGTCGTCCTCACCAACCAGCACCAGTCGGCTGCTATCAATCCGCTGCGATACCTGCTGCTAGCCCACGCCTTCGGCATTGAGCAGAAGGACTGGGACGGTCGTTTCCGCACCCTGGCCAAGGACTCGAAGCGCGCTCCTCGGCTGATCAACGGCGAACCCTATTTCTGGCGGCCGCTCGGCCGAGTCGAGGGGACGAAGCCGAGCCAGGCGCTGGCCGACTATGTCGGCGACTACGTCCATCCGGGTTACGGCACCGTGCCAGTGCGGATTGAGAAGGACCGCCTCTCCATCGACATCATCGGCAACCCCTGTGACGCCGACCATTGGCACCGCGAGATCTTCCGGGCGGTTCCGCGCGATCCGGCGATCCGCTCCTACCACCAGGAGATCTTCTTCTCCTTCGAGCCCGATCCGGCCGGGAGGCTGAACCGGCTGGTCATTCCCACCATCGGCCGCTTCTCGCGGGCCTGAACAAGAGCGCTGATGAACGCTTAAGGCTACGTGGCATTGTTGGGTGCTGCTAGGCATCCAGCAACCCGAAGCGCGGCCGACGACCAAGGAGCGCATGGCTGAACGGCGCGCATCGGGCTCGATCTCCTGGAGGACCGTCGCCGCCGCGACGGCTGGCGTCGCCACGACCCTGGCGCTCATTTACATGCTCGACGCGGCTGTCCAGAAGCGGGCCGACGATCACGCCAGCAACGAGACGTTGCGGAGCGTTGGTACGCGAGGGCGTCAGCATGTTGTCCGCTTCAGCGCGGAAGGCCGGGCTCGATCTCGACATCGAGCTGCCGGACGGGTTGCCGAAGCTCGTCGCCGACCCGCGAGCGGTCGTCCAGATCCTGGTCAGCCTGATGATGAACGCGGTCAAGTTCACGCCAGCCGGAGGTCGTGTTCGTGTTGCGGCGCGGATCGACGACGCCGGCGTGATGATCGTCTCGGTTGCCTACAATGGCGTGGGCATAGAACCCGAGGAGGTCGGCCGCTTGCTGCAGCCGTTCGAGCAGGTGGAGGAGACGCTGGTGCGGTCACGCGGCGGCGCCGGTCCCGGACTCCCCATCGCCTTCGGCCTGATGTGCCTGCATGGTGGTACGCTCGCGATCGAGAGCCGCCCGGGCACGGGGACGACCGTCCTCTGCCGCTTCCCTGCCTCGCGTGTCCGGCGGTCGTGCGCCCGCCCGGTCGACGGCTGACGTCCCCTCAGCTACGCATCGCGCGGCGGCGGCGCTTCGCCCATGTCCCAGAACAGCCCGGTCATGATCGCCAGGCCCTCGCGCAGCAGCGGCTCCAGCACATGCTCGTTCGGCGCATGCTGGGAACAGGCGGCGTAGGAATGCGGGACCCAGATCGTCGGCATGCCCAGCGTGTCCGAGAAGCAGTCGTTGGGAAGCGACCCGCCCAGATTGGGCAGAACCGCAGGCTTGATCCCGGTCGTCGCTTCCAGTGAGGCCGCCGCCCAGCGCGCCGCCGGATGATCCGGATCGACCCGGGTCGCATGCATGATGACCTCCTTCGACGCCTTGACCTCGACCATCGGGAAGCCGTGGGCGTCGAGGTGACGGCGGATCGCCGGCAGGAAGGTCTTCGGATCGCGGTCGACGGTGAAGCGGATCTGGCAATGAGCGCTGGCTGTCGGCGGCACCGCATTGACCGGCTTCAGCGGATTGCCGGTCGAGAAGGCCAGTACCTCGAAGGTGTTCCAGGCGAAGACCTTCTCGGCCGCGGTCAGGCCGGGCTCGCCCCACCACGGATCGATCGTCGGCGCGTCCTCGCCGCCAGAGACTTCGCAATCGGCGAGCGCGTGCCGGATCGAGTTGGGGATCGATTGCGGAACGATGTCCCTGAGCAGGACCCGGCCCCTGGCGTCGATCAGCGAGGTGATCGCATGCGCCAGGATGACGCCCGGATTGGCGAGCAGCCCGCCCCAGTTGCCGGAGTGGTGGCCGCCCTTCCGGAGATTGACCGTGAGGTCGAAGTTGAGGGCGCCGCGTGTCCCCATGAAGATCGTGGGCTGCTGGGGTGAGAGCCTGGGTCCGTCCGATCCGATCAGGATGTCGGCCGTGAGCTCGTCCCGAGCCAAGGCGCAGAACTCTGCCAGGCCGGGTGATCCAATCTCCTCACTGGTCTCGATCAGGATGCGGGAGTTGAAGCCGAGCCTGCCGCGCTCGGCCAGAACGAAGCCGAGGGCGGCCAAGTTGATCGAGTGCTGGGCCTTGTTGTCCGCGCTGCCGCGCCCGTACCAGCGCTCGCCAACCTTCTGCAGCATCCAGGGATCGCGGTTTTCCGCCCAGCTTCCTTCCTGGCCTCGAACGACGTCGCCATGACCGTAGGTGAGCACCGTCGGTAGATCCGTGCCCTCCCGCCGCTCGGCGGTCAGGAACGGCCCTCCGGGGGCGACGGGGTTCTCGTGGACCTTGGTCGTGTAGCCGAGCGCCGTCAGCTTCGGGCCGATCTCGTCCTTCAGATATCCGTAGAGGTGAGGGCGGCTCTCCGGCACCTGGCTTTCGGTGTGGAAGGCGACGCGCCGCTTCAGGTCGACGAAAAAGCTGCCATCGTCGAAATGGCGATGAGCGCGGGCGATGGCGGCGGCGCGAGACATGGGACTCTCCGAGGGGACTATTCGCGGGTCAGCAGCCAGCCGGCGACGAGGGCGACCTCGCGCGACGGGTCGGCGACTTCCGGGACGACGAGGTGGTGGGCGAGACGAGCCGGCCAGCGGCGGCCGAACAGGTCGATCAGGGTGCCGGAGGCGACGAGCGCATCGGCGACCGGCGCCGTCGCGAGCGCGATTCCGGCGCCGGCCGCGGCGGCGTGCAGAGCCACCACGAGGCTGTCGCATTGGATGCCCTCTGACGGATCCATCCCGGTGATGCCGGCAAGCCGGAGATAGGTGCCCCAGCCCTCGCGCTCGCCGATGGCGTGAACGAGCTGATGGCCGGGAAGGTCGGCCGGCATCCTGAGCGGGGGTGCCCCGGCGAGATAGGCAGGGCTCGCCACCGGGAAGAACGCCTCGTCGAACAGCCGGTGCGCCTTGACCCCGGGCCAGGTGCCGGCCCCGTATCGGATCTCGATGTCGACTCCGTCCTGGCCGAAGTCGATCGGGGCGTAGAGCGTGGTGACGCGGACGGTGACCTTCGGATGCTCGGCGCGGAACCGGGCCAGCATCGGCGCCAGCCAGAGGGCGGCGAGCGTGGCGGTTGCCCGCAACGTCACCGGGCGCCCTTCGGGACGGCCGAAGATCTCGGTGGTGCCGAGGTCGATGCGCTCGATCCCGTCCTGGACGATCGGCAGGTAGGCGATGCCGGCATCGGTGAGGGCGAGCGCGCGGGGCAGACGCTTGAACAGCTGGGCGCCCAGCCAGTCCTCGAGCTGGCGCACCTGCTGGCTGACCGCGGCCTGGGTCACGCCGAGCTCCTCGCCGGCCTCGGTGAACGAGAGATGGCGGGCGGCGGCCTCGAAGGCGCGAAGCCAGTTCAGCGGCGGAAGGCGTCGGCGGCGTGGGCTCTGCATAAGCGGCGAAGGGTCTCAGACCCAGGATTGCTTTCGTGTCGGGGGAGGGGCCGAGGGATAGATTCTCAGCCGCGGCGGCCAAGTACAAGGGCCGGCGCGAAGGAGGAGGTCATGGACACCCTGCTCGCTCCGACCGAGACGGCCCGGAGAGACTACGTACGGGCGATGGCCGCCCAGCACCGGGCCGGCGGCCCTCTGCAGCGAGAGTTCTACACATCGCCCGACATCTTCCAGGAGGACATGCGGCGGATCTGGGGCCGCTACTGGCTCTATGCCGGCCATACCTGCCAGATCCCGCGTACCGGCGACTGGCTGACCTACGATGTCGGCTCGGACTCGGTGATCGTCGTCCGCGGCGAGAAGGGCGAAATCCGCGCCTTCCACAACACCTGCCGCCATCGTGGCAGCCGCGTCTGCCCGGCCGAAACCGGCAACAGCCGCCGGCTGGTCTGCCCCTATCACGCCTGGACCTACGGCCTCGACGGCCAGCTGATGATGGATACCAAGGCCGACTTCGGCATCGATCGCAGCGAGCTGTCGCTGCATCCGGTCAAGGTGCGCGCCGTCGCCGGCCTCATCTTCATCTCGCTCTCCGACAATCCTGTCGATTTCGAGGACGGCTTCGAAACCATCGCGCGCAAGCTGGCGCCGCACGGGCTCGAGCGCGCCAAGGTCGCGCACCAGATCGACTATGTGGTGAAGGCCAACTGGAAGCTGGTCTTCGAGAACAACCGCGAATGCTATCACTGCCCGCCGAACCACCGGGAATACAACACGGCGACCTACGACGTTCACCGTGACAACGGCAATTTCGATCCGAAGCTCAAGGCGGAGATGGAGCAGATCGTCACCGAGGCCAATGCGCGCTTCCGCTCGCTCGGCCTCGACGAGGGCGACGCCCAGTCGACGATGACCGGTGGCCATTGGCGCTGCCATCGCACGCCGCTGATGAAAGGATTCACCACCCAGAGCCTGGGCGGAAGACCAGTTGCGCCGCTGATGGGCGACTTCAAGGAGCGCAACGCCGGCACGCTCCGCATGACCACCTTCCCGAATTTCTGGCAGCACGCCAATGACGACTACGCCTGTGCCAGCCGGCTGACCGCCATCGGCCCGGCCGAGACCCATGTGCGCGTCCTCTGGTTCGTCGACCGAGAGGCGATCGAAGGGCGCGACTACACGCTGGACCGCCTGCTGCCGGTCTGGAAGCTGACCTCCGAGCAGGACTGGGACATCTGCCAGTGGAACCAGCAGGGCGTGTCGTCGTCCCGCTACATCCCCGGCCGCTACTCGCTGACGCGTGAGCAGAACGTCGCCCACTTCGTCGATTGGTACCTGAAAGAGGTGGCGAAGTGACGTCAGTGAACCTGCCGAGCCGCGCTCGTGTCGTCGTCATCGGCGGGGGCGCCGTCGGCTGCTCGATCGCCTATCACCTGGTGAAGGAGGGCGAGACCGACGTCCTTCTCCTGGAGAAGAGCGGGCTCACGCATGGCGCCACCTGGCATGCCGCTGGCCTGGTCGGCCAGCTTCGCTCCAAGCGCAACCTGACGCGCCTGATGCAGGACTCGGTTGCGCTCTACGGGCGGCTTTCCGCCGAGACCGGCCAGGAGACCGAGTGGAAGGCCGCGGGCAGCCTGCGGCTGGCGTCGTCCGAGGCGCGGTGGAGCGAGCTCAAGCGTTCGGTCTCGAGCGCCCGCAGCTTCGGCTTCGAAATCCACACAGTCGGGCCGGCCGAGGCCCAGAAGATGTTCCCGCTGATCACCCTCGACGGTGTGGTCGGCGCAGTCTTCGTGCCGACCGACGGCTATGTCGATCCGACCGGCCTCACCATGGCGATGGCCAAGGGCGCGCGTGCCGGCGGGGCGAAACTGGTCGAGGGCGTGCTGGTTACCGGCATCGAGACCAAGGGACGGCGCGCGACCCGCGTCCTCACCGATCACGGCGCGGTCGAGTGCGAGATCCTGGTGAACGCTGCCGGCATGTGGGCCGATCGCATCGGCGCCATGGCCGGGGTCAAGGTGCCCGCGGTCGCGGTCGAGCACCAGTACATGGTGACCGAGAAGTCAGACCAGATCCCGAAGGGCTTGCCGACGCTGCGCGACCCGGACAAGGCCTTCTACCTGAAGCCCGACGTTGCGGCACTGGTGATCGGCGGCTGGGAGCCGAATACGGTGCCTTTCGGCCGCGGCGGCGCGCCTTTCGACTTCGGCCGCGAGCTGCTGCCGCCGAACTTCGACCGCTTCGAGCAGATCGCGCTGCCGGCAGCCGAACGCCTGCCGATCCTGAATTCGCTTGGCATCCGGACCCTGATCAACGGCGCGATCCCGATCTCGCCCGATGGCGAGCCGATCCTTGGCCTGGCGCCCGAGCTCGACAACATGTTCGTCGCCTGCGGCTTCACCTCGGGCATCGCCGCGTCGGGCGGCGCCGGGCGTGCCGTCGCGCAATGGATCGTCCATGGCGAGCCCGAGCGCGATCTCTGGGCCTTCGACATTCGCCGCTTCGGCCTGCACCACATGAGCGGCCGCTATCGCTACGAGCGCGCCGTCGAGAGCTATCACCGCTACTACCTGATCCACTGGCCGGTCGAGGAGCTGTCGACCGGGCGAGGGGGGCGGCGGAGCCCGCTCTACTCGCTGCTGAAAGCCAAGGGCGCGGTGTTCGGTTCGCGCTTCGGCTGGGAACGGCCGAACTGGTTTGCGATCGGCGGTGCCAAGCCGGTCGATGTGCCGTCCTTCGAAGGACGGCCATCCTGGTTCGAGGCGGTGGCGGCCGAGCACAAGGCGACGCGCGAGCGTGTCACCCTGTTCGACCAGTCCTCCTTCTCCAAGTTCGAGATCGACGGCCCCGGGGCCTTCAAGGCGCTGCAGCGCATCGCCGCCAATGACCTGGACAAGCCGGCGGGGACGGCGATCTACACCCAGCTCTGCAACACCCGCGGCGGCATCGAGGCCGACCTCACCTTCATGCGGCTCGACGAGAACCGCTTCTACGTCGTCACCGGCTCCGGCTTCGGCATCCGCGACGGCGGCTGGATCCAGCGCCATCTGCCGGCGGATGGCTCCGTCGCCTTCCGCGACGTGACCTCGGCCCGCGCCGTCATCAACATCTGCGGCCCGCGGTCGCGCGAGGTGCTGGCGAAGGTGGCCGAGGGCGAGGTCTCGAACGTCGCCTTCCCCTATCTCGGCGCCCGCGAGCTCCGCATCGGCTATGCGCCGGTGCTGGCCGTCCGCATCACCTATGTCGGCGAGCTCGGCTGGGAGCTGCATATGCCCGTCGAGTACGCGGCTCATGTCTACGAGGCGCTCAGCGAGGCGGGGGCCGAGTTCGGAATCGCGGATGCCGGTTACCGCACCATCGAGGCGCTGCGGCTGGAGAAGCGCTATCTCTACTGGGGTGCCGACATCACGCCCGACTACACGCCCTACGAGGCCGGGCTCGGTTTCGCGGTTGCGATGAATAAGGGAGACTTCATTGGCCGCGATGCGCTGGTCCGGGCCAAGACCGAGGGGCCGAAGCGGCGGCTGGTGACGCTTCTCCTGGACGAGCCGGTTTCGGTCTATGGCGGCGAAGCGATCTTTTCGGGCGATGGCCGCGTGCTCGGCGTCACTTCCAGTGGCGGCTACGGCCATACCGTCGGCAAGAGCATCGTCTACGGCTATGTCGCGGCCGAAGATGCCAAGAGCGATCGTTACGAGGTCGAGGCCTTCATGCGGCGGGTGGGGGCAACCCGGTCCGACAAGGCGCCCTACGATCCGGAGCGGAAGAAGCTGCTGGCCTAGGAGCCGGCACCGGCGGCGCCAGTAATCGCACGCGCCGCCATGGCGAGGCCGATCTCGCGCTCGCCCATGACCACCTCGTTGGCGCCCAGGCTCTTCAGATGCTTGGCCTCGGCGTCCGAATGCGCGCGGGCGACGATCTCGATGTCCTCGTTGGCGGCTAGCGCGATCTCCGCATACTGGCCGGCTTCGAAAGCATTGGGGATAGCGAGGAAGAGCCGGTGGGCGCGGCCGACATTGGCCGCCGACAGGAGCACGTCCACCGAGTCGGGGCCCTCTATCACCTGGATGTTCTTGCGGCGGAGATCTTCGGCGATGGCCGGGTTTTCTTCGATGACCACCATCGGTTCGCCGGCTTGGATGAGTGCTTCGCCGATGATGCTTCCGACCCGTCCATAGCCATCGACGATCGAATGCCCGGCGAGTTGCGCGGCAGGCGCGCTGGGAGCGGGCGGCGCGTCGGACGAATCCAAGGCAGTGGTTGGGACGCCCCGATGCCTCCGCGTCCCCTGGGAGCGAAACCAATCGAGCAAGACGAAGGCCAGCGGGTTCACCATGATCGACAGGATGGCGCCGGCGATGATCAGGTCGCGTCCTTCCTCGGGCAGGAGTCCGAGCGACACGCCGAGAGCGGCGAGGATGAACGAGAACTCGCCGATCTGGGCGAGGCTGGCAGAAATGATCAGTGAGGTTCCGAGGGAGCGCCCGAAGGCGCGGGCGATCACCAGGGCCGCAACCGACTTGCCGATGATGATGATGAACAGCGTGCCGATCAGCGGCAGGGGATTCTGGATAAGGATGAGCGGGTCAAACAGCATGCCGACGGAGACGAAAAACAGGACGGCGAAGGCGTCGCGAAGCGGCAGGACTTCTGCGGCGGCCTGGTGGCTCAGCTCGGATTCGGCCAGCACCATGCCGGCGAAGAAGGCCCCCAGCGCGAAGGAGACGTCGAAGAGCTGGGCGGAACCATAGGCGACGCCGAGCGCGATCGAGAGAACGGCCAGCCGGAAGAGCTCGCGCGAGCCAGTGTAGGCCATGTAGTGGAGGAGCCAGGGGATGACCCGGCGTCCGACGATCAGCATGAGGGCGACGAAGGCGCCGACCTTGGCCATCGTGACGCCGATGGCGAGCGCGATTCCCTGCGCATCGGTCGCCGCACCCGGCGTGCCGCCTGCGTCCTCCTTCATCAACCCAGCGATGGATGGAAGCAGAACCAGGGCCAGCACCATCGCCAGGTCTTCGACGATCAGCCAGCCGACCGCGATCCGGCCCTGTTCGGTTTCCACCATCCGACGATCCTGGAGCGCCCGCAGCAGCACGACGGTGCTGGCGACCGAGAGGGCGAGGCCGAAGACGAGGCCGGCGCCGACGCCCCAGCCCATCATCCACGCCAGCCCCATGCCGAGCAGTGTGGCGAAGGCGATCTGGGCCAGCGCGCCGGGCACCGCGATCATCTTCACCGACAGAAGGTCGCGGATCGAAAAGTGAAGCCCGACGCCGAACATCAGCAGGATGACGCCGATCTCCGCCAGCTGCGGTGCCAGCATCTGGTCGACGAGGAAGCCCGGCGTATAGGGGCCGAGGGCGACGCCGGCGAGCAGATATCCGACCAGGGGTGAAGCCTTAAGGCGGTGGGCGACTGCGCCGAGGATGAAGGCGAGGACCAGGCCGACCACGATGGTGGTGATGAGCGGCGTGTAGTGCACCATGCGCCGGACCTCCTCCATGCGGGCGTTTCAGGATGATTGGTAATGCGGGCCGGGCCGGCCGGTTGCAGGCGGACGGCGCGCTGCGCGAAGAAATTAACGGCCGGTCAGCTTGTAGATCCGCTCGGCGTTGCCACCGAGGACGCTGGCGCGTGCTTGCGGACTAAGCCGGTTCTGGAGCCATGCCAGCAGCGCATCGGCCCAGCCTGCGTAGCCGCCGGCCAGGTCGACCACTGGCCAGTCGCTGCCGAACAGCAGGCGATCGGGGCCGAAGGCATCGAGCAGGACGTCCAGATAAGGCGTGAGGTCGTCGGCCTTCCACCCTGGCGTGGCCTCGGTCACCAGGCCCGAGGTCTTGCAGACGACGGATGCCTGCCCGCCGAGACGGCGCATCTTCCCGGCCCAGTCGGCGAAGTCGGAATCGCCCGCCGACCACCGAGCGATGTCTGGCTTGGCGCCATGGTCGATCACGACCTGAAGATCCGGGTACCGCTCGACCAGGGTCAGCAACGGCGCGAGATGCACCGGCCTGACCAGCGCGTCGAACACGAGCCCGGCCCGGATGATCGCGGCATAAGCCGGGGCCAGGCGCGGGAACAGCATCCAGAGCGGATCGGGGATTTCGTGGATCATCGGCCGGAGGCCGACCAGCTTGGGTACTTCGGCGAGGCGGGCAATTCGCTGGGGCGCGTCGCCGGCCTCCATGTCGATCCAGCCGACGACGCCGGCGACCGAAGGCGTCGCCGTCGCGAGTTCGAGCAGGTAGCGGGTTTCGGCTTCGGTCGGCGCCGCCTGCACCAGCACGGTGCGGTCGATCTCGTAGGCCGCGAGGTGAGGGGCGAGGTCGGGCGGCCCAAAGTCGCGGTAGATGGCGGCGAGCGCCGGCGTCAGCCAGCCATAGTCGCCGCGATCGAGCCGCCAGTAGTGCTGATGGGCGTCGACGCGCCCGGTCATGACGTCGGTGCGGCTGCGGCGATCAGCCGTTCGGCCTTGAGATCAGCCCAGAGCGCCGGCGGGATCGGGCGCGCGAGCAGGTCCTGGTTGCTTCGCACCTCGCCGGCGGTGCGGGCGCCGACGACCACGCCGGCAACCGACGGGTGGGCGAGAGGGAACCGGAGCGCGGCGGCGGCAAGCGGCACGCTGTGCGCCTGGCAGACCCGCTCCAGCGCAGAAGCGCGCTCGAGGACCTTCGGCGGTGCCGGTGCATAGTTGTAGTAGGCGCCGGGTTTGGGACCGGTCGCGAGTATGCCCGAGTTGAAGACGCCGCCGGCGATGACGGAGATGCTTTTTTTCTGGCAGAACGGCAGGAAGTTCGCCAGCGGTTCCTGCTCCAGCAGCGTATAGCGCCCCGCCAGAAGCACGCAATCAATGTCGGCGACGCGGGCGACGGACTCGCAGACCTGCCATTCGTTGACGCCAAGGCCGATAGCGCCGATGACGCCCTGGGCACGCAGGTCGGCCAGCGCCGGATAGGCGCCGTCCATCGCTTCCTTGAAGCGGCGGGGCTGCTCGTCGCCATGGGTGAAGCGGTCGATATCGTGGATCAGCAGGACATCTATGCGCCCGACTCCAAGACGCGTCAGGCTCGCCTCGACCGAGCGCAGCACGCCGTCGTGGCTGTAGTCGTAGACCGGCGCCGCGTTCGGCACGTCGACATAGGCCCCGCCGTCGACCTTGGTGTCCTGCTCGACCAGAAGCCGCCCGACCTTGGTCGACAGGCTATAAGCGTCGCGCGGCCTGGTCTTCAGGTAGCTGCCGACGCGCCGTTCGCCTAGCCCGTGGCCATAGAGCGGAGCGGTGTCGAAATAGCGCCATCCGGCGAGCCAGGCAGCGTCAAGGGCCTGCTCCGCCGCCTGCTCGGCTACGACCGAGAACAGGTTGCCGAGCGGCGCGCCGCCGAATCCCAGCCGGGTGACCTCCACGCTCGAGCGGCCGAGATATCGCACGCCCTGCAAATCTTCGGTCATGGATGTCCGACCACGCCCTTCTTCAAGATGAGGTTGGCATAGGTACGAAGCTCGCCCGTCTGGACGATGGCGCAGGCGGCGCGGCTGCGGTCGTAGAAGGCGTGGCGTTCGATCATCGCGATCGTGACCTTGCGGCCCTCGGCGGCATCGAGCGCGCGGCCGAAGTCGATGACGGCCTCGGGGATCGCCTTGGGATCGCCGACCACCTGCATGCCCGCCGCCGGCGCCTCGACGAAAGTGTCGAGCGGCATCACCGAGGCGATGGCGCGGATGACCCGGGTGGCATCGACGCCGTCCATCCGGATCAGCCGTCGGGCGATGGCGGCGCCGGGGAAATGCGCGTCGACGACGACGATCTCGTCACCGTGGCCCATCGCCGCCAGCGCGTGCAGCAGGTCGGGGGAGAGGAGGGGATCGAGGCCCTTCAGCATGCGGGGGCTACGATAGCGCATGCACCCCGGTCGACGGCAAACGGACCTTGCCGGACTGACATGTCAGTGCGTACACTCGGCCTCAATGAAGCTTCGCGAGAAGGCCTACGAAAGCTTCCAGCAGCGGCTGATGGCGCTCGACCTGCGTCCCGGCCAGTTCGTCTCCCAACGCGAGCTGGTGGCGCTGACGGGCATGCCGCTGGGCGCCATCCGCGAGCTGATCCCGAGGCTCGAGGCCGACGGCCTGATCGTCACCATTCCCCAACGCGGCATGCAAATCGCCGCGGTTGACCTGAAGCTCGTCCGCAACGCCTTCCAGCTCCGCATCATCCTGGAGAAGGAAGCGATCGCCAGCTTCGCCGAGAAGGCGCGGGTGGAGGAGATCGAGGCGCTGGCCGATGCCTATGACCGCATCGTCGCCAAATCCAGAAAGGGCATCAGCCGCGAGCTGCTCGAGGAAGCGCAGGCGACCGACTGGGCCTTCCATGACACGCTGATCGATGCCCTCGGCAACGACATCCTCTCGGCGATCTATCGTGTGAACTCGATCAAGATTCGCCTGATCCGCCTCGACCGCGTGCTGCTGTCACCCGACAGCCTGATGCCGGCGCTGAAGGAGCATGGCGACATCATCGCAGCCCTCCGAGCCCGCGACTCCGCCCGTGCCGTCGCCATGCTCGAACGCCACCTGACCAGCGCCCGCAATCGGGCCATGGGTCTGCAGACCATCGAATCGCCAGCACCGCCGGCCTCTACTCCCCGATCCCGCCCTCGTTCCGCAAAGGTTGCCCGATGACGACTTCTCCTGCCCGGCCGCCGCTCCGCGGCGTCTGGACCGCGCTGATGACGCCGCTCGAGTCCGACGGCCGCATCGCCTTCGATCTGCTGACCGCCCATTGCCGCAACCTCTTCGCCAAGGGTGTCGACGGCGTCACCCTGTTCGGCACCTCCGGCGAGGGTCAATCCTTCTCGCTGGATGAACGCCGCGAGGCGCTGGAGCAGCTTCTGGCATCGGGCATTCCAGCATCGCGCGTCACCGTCGGCACGGCGACCTCGGCCCTACCGGAGACGGCGGCGCTCACCCGCCACGCGGCGGCCCTCGGCGTCGCCGGCGTGCTGGTCCTGCCGCCGTTCTTCTTCAAAGGGTTGAGCGACGACGGCGTCTACGCCTCGTTCGCCAAGCTCTGCGACATGCTGAAGGGCATCGACACGCGGATCATCCTCTATCACATCCCGCAGGTCTCGGCGGTCGGCGTCAGCCCGGCGGTGGTGGCCAGGCTCGCCAGGGCCTATCCTGGCCTCATCGCCGGTGTGAAGGATTCTTCCGGCAATTGGGAGAACACCGCGGAGATGCTGAAGCTCACGCCCGAGCTCGCCATCATGGTGGGCCACGAGCCCTTCGTCCCGCGCCTGCTCAAGGCCGGCGGCGTCGGCACCATCTGCGGCGTCGCCAATGTCCGCCCGGCCCTGATGCGCCAGCTCTACGATGCGACCGGCAAGCCCGAGGAAGCCGGCCTGGTCGAAGCCATCGCCAAGGTCTGCACGCTGGTGACGGATGTGCCGTTCGTGCCGGCGATCAAGGCGATGCTGGCCGATCAGACCGGCGACCGGCGCTGGCTCAACGTCCGCCCGCCGCTGGTTGCGGCCAGCGAGGCCGAGCAGCGCAGGCTGGTCGCGGCGGTGAAGGCCCTCGCTCCGGCGGCTATGGCGGCCGACTGATCTCGACAGGTCGAAGGTATCGTCGCAAACTCAACACCAGAAACTCTCATCGGGAGGAAAAGAAGATGGACGACAAGAAGACGAAGGTTACCCGCCGCACGGCGCTCAAGATCGGCGCCGGCGCTGCCGGCGTGTTCGCGGCCCCTGCGATCATGAAGACCGCGACGGCGCAGACCGGTGGCTTCAACTGGAAGAAGTTCGCCGGCCAGAGCATCGAAGTGTCGCTGACCCTCGGCCCCCGCGCCGACGTGCTTCGCCGGCACGAGAAGGAGTTCACCGAACTCACCGGCATCAAGGTCGGCTCGGAAGCCGTGCCCGAGCAGCAGCACCGCCAGCAGGTCGTCATCCAGTTCAATTCCGGCAGCCCGCAGTTCGACGTGCTGACCGTCGCCTGGCACGTGCAGAAGCGGCTCGTCGGCAAGTCCAAGTGGCTGGCCGACATGAAGCCGCTGCTGGCCGACTCATCGCTGACCGCGCCCGACTACGACTTCCCCGATTTCACCGCCGGCGGGCTTCGCTGGGCGACCCAGGGCGACGGGCGGATGGACACGCTGCCGCTCAACATCGATCCCTGGATGATCTACTGGAACAAGGAGCTGTTCGCCGCCAAGGGCCTCGCTTTCCCGAAGACCTTCGAGGAAATCGTGATGGCGGCCGAGAAGCTGACCGACAAGGCGTCGGGCCAGTACGGCTGGGTGTCGCGCGGCCTCAAGAACGCCAACGTGCCGGTGTGGACCAGCTTCATGCTGGGCCATGACATGGACCCGGTGAACCCGAAGACGGTGGCGCTGCAGACGACGACGCCCGAGGCGATCGCCGCGGCAGAGTACTACAAGAAGCTCAACAAGGACTTCGCCCCGCCCGGCACCGTCGGTTTCAACTGGAACGAGTCCCAGACCTCGTTCAGCCAGGGCAAGATCGGCATGTGGCTGGACGGCATCGGCTTCGCTCCGCCGCTCGAAGACCCGACCAAGTCCAAGGTCGTCGGCAAGGTCGGCTATGCCGTCATGCCGCAGGGTCCGAAGTCGCGCAACTCGGCGACTTTCGGCGACGGCATTGGCATTCCGGCCGCCAGCAAGAAGAAGGAAGCCGCCTACCTCTACACGCAGTGGGCGACCAGCAAGCTGATGTGCTCGCGCCTCTTGCAGTCCGGTGGCGGCTCGCCCTGCCGGGCGTCTTCCTACACCGACAAGGACACCATCGCGGGCCTCAAGCTGCCGCGCGAGTGGCTGACCTGCCTGCAGGAGTCCACTTCGATCGGGCGTCCGGGACTGCCGGAGATCGTGCCGGTGACGGAGTTCCGCGACGTATTCGGCGTCGGCCTCACCAACACCATCGGCGGCGCTGACGCCAAGTCCGAGATGACGAAGGCGACCGAAGCCTTCGCCCCGGTGCTGCAGAAGTCCGAGGCGAGCTGATCAGGCATCTCGCGTCCTTCCCGCCGCAGCGCATGCGGCGGGAAGGGTGCTTCTTCTGCAATCGCCATGACCCAGGCCACCCTCGGACAGAAGAGCCCGACCGCCGAAGCGGCGCCGTCGCGCGGCCCCGGCTTCGATCGGAACTATCTGCCCTTCGCCTATCCTGCGCTGCTGATCACGGCGGCGGTGATCGTCTTCCCGTGGATCTTCACCATCTACATGAGCTTCTACGACTGGAAGATCGGCCAGGCGCGGGAGTTCGTGGGATTCGCCAACTTCACCAAGCTCGCCAACGACCCGCGCTTCATCGAGTCGATCGGCCACACGCTCTACTTCACCGCGCTCGCCGTCATCCTTCCGGTCATCTTCGGCACGATCGCCGCGCTGATCTTCAACGAGCGCTTTCCGCTACGGGGCCTCTTCCGCGCCATCTTCATCCTGCCGATGATGGCGACGCCGGTCGCGGTCGCGCTGGTGTGGACGATGATGTTCCACCCGCAGCTCGGCGTGCTGAACTATTTGCTCAGCCTCGTCGGCATCCCGCCCCAGCTCTGGGTCTATTCGCCCGATACGGTGATCCCGAGCCTGGTCGCGGTCGAGGTCTGGCACTGGACGCCGCTGGTCATGCTGATCGTCTTGGGCGGCCTTGCCTCGGTGCCGGTCGAGCCGTATGAGTCGGCCAAGATCGACGGCGCCAGCGCCTGGCAAATGTTCAGGCACATCACGCTGCCGCTGATCATGCCGTTCATCCTGGTCGCCGTCGTCATCCGCATGATCGACGCGCTGAAGGCGTTCGACACGATTTTCGTCATCACATCCGGCGGGCCGGGAACGGCCTCGGAGACGATCAACATCTACCTCTATCTGCAGGCGTTCTCTTTCTACAACATCGGCTATGCCTCGGCCGTCACCATCGTCTTCTTCGTCCTGATCATACTGCTGACGCTGGTGCTGTTGTTCCTTCGGCAGAAGGCGAAGTGGACATGAGGCCCGGCACGCCACTCGGAGTGAAATTGAAGCGCGTCGCCTCGAACATCGGCTTCACGCTCGCCGTGTTCGTGATCGTGTCGCCGGCCATCCTGGTGATGCTGTGGATGCTGTCGCTCTCGCTCAAGAACGAGGTCGACAACCTGGCCTTCCCGCCGGTCTTCATCCCGAATCCGCCGACACTCGCGAACTTCCTCGACGTGTTCGACAAGAACAGCTTCGATCTCTACTTCATGAACAGCCTGATCGTCTCCGGTGTATCGACGCTGGTCGCGATTCTGGTCGGCGTGCCGGCCGGCTACGGCATCGCCAAGGCTCAGGCGCACAAGATCGCCGTGCTGACCTTGATCGCCCGCATCACGCCGGGCTTGAGCTACCTCATCCCGCTTTACATCCTGTTCCAGTGGATCGGGCTCACCGGCACGGTCTGGCCGATCGTCATCACGCATCTGGTGCTGACGGTGCCGATCTTCATCTACGTCATGATCGGCTTCTTCGAGAACCAGCCGCCGGACCTGGAAGAGGCGGCGCTGATCGACGGCTGCACCCTCTGGCAGGCGTTCCGCTACGTGGCGCTGCCGCTGGCGCGGCCGGGGATCATGGTCGGCGCCATCCTCTCGATCATCTTCTCGTGGAACAATTTCATCTTCGGCGCCGTGCTCGGCGGCCGGACGACGCGGACCTTGCCGGTCGCGGTCTTCAACATGCTGACCTTCGAGCAGCTCGCCTGGGGCCCGCTGGCCGCGGCAGCGCTGCTGGTCACTGCGCCGGTGCTGATCCTGACGCTCTTCATCCAGAAGGAGATCGTCGGCGGTCTCACCGCCGGCGGCGTCAAGGGCGGCTGACGGTCGCTAGTCGGCGTCGACGCTGGCCGTCCTGAGCTCGGCCAGAATGCCCTCCGCCCGCGCCTTCCGCTTGCCGGCGCTGATCTTGTCTGCGAGAGACAGGATGGTGCGGGATCCCGTGGTGACGAAGAGGAAGGGCAGCGCCGCATGCACGAGGCAGGCGAGGCCGGCGCCAATCATCCGGAAGCCGACGGATCCGGCGACCCGGCTGTGCTGAAGATAGGTCTCGCCTACGGCCCGCGGGTGATCGGTGAAGGGATTGGCCATGACATGTTCCCCTGGTTTCTATGACATCCTATACAATGGTCTCTGACATGTCACAAGACCCTCTTCCGCATGGCACCGAAGCGGAGTAGGTAGGGCGGGTGAAAGCCCGGAAGCTTCCCGTCTCCGCCCCGGAACCGCAGACACTCGGTGATGCGGCCTATCTGACGTTGAAGAACAGGATCATCGAGGGCCATCTCGCCGCGGGTGCCGCGGTGAGCGAGGCCGAGCTCGCGCTGTCTCTCGGCCTCGGCAAGGCGCCCGTGCGCGCTGCTCTGGCGCGGCTGGCCCAGGACGGCCTGGTTGCGGCCATTGCCCGCCGCGGCTGGCGCGTGGCGCCGGTGACGCTGGCCGATGTGCTGGACGTCTTCCGGCTGCGCCGGTCCCTCGAGCCGTTGGCGGCTCGGCTGGCCGCCGAACGCGGGATCGACGCCGCCTTGCTGAAGCGTCTGGATGCAGCCTGCCGCGCCGACTACCAGCCGGGCCACCCGGCGAGCGAACGGGCGTTCCTCAAGGCCAATCGAGCCTTCCATCTGGCAGTGGCGGAAGCCTCCGGCAGCCCGCGCCTCGTGCGTGTGCTCTCGAACCTGCTGGACGAGTCAGAGCGCGCGCTGGTTCTCGGCCTCGCGGTCCGCAACCGCAGCCATGAGATCCAGCACGAGCATCAGGCATTGATCGAGGCGCTGGCTGCAGGCGACGCCGGTACGGCCGAGCAGGTCGCCGCCGCGCAGATTGACGATGCGAGGGACATGGTGATGGCGGCGCTGATGTCGACGCCGAGCCTGCTGGGCGCCGAGATCGGCTCGATGCCGGCGTCCCGGCTGCGCGGTCGCGCCGTCTAGGAGCCGCGAAAGCTCTCGGCGGTCATCGTGTAGGACTTGCAGGGATGGCCGTCGCTGTAGGCGTTGTCGCCGACGAAGGTCATGCCGATCTTCTCCGCGACCCGCATCGACGGCGTGTTGCGCGGGTCGATGTCGGCGACGAGGCGCGGCAACCCGACGGTCTTGAAGGCGTGTTCGACTACCGGCCTTGCCGCCTTGCCGGCGTATCCCTTTCCCCACGCGACCAGCCGCAACCGCCAGCCGATATCGATCTTCGGCCCGATGCCCTCATACGGGATCAGCAGGACCCAGCCGAGGAACTCGTCGGGCCGGGTCTTGGTGAAGATCGATCAGTAGCCGAGGCCGGGAGCCCAGGCCGTCTGGATCCGATCGGTGAGGAAGCGGCGATGCTCTTCGGGATCGTTCCAGGGCCCGCGGATGTATCGCGTCACGTCGGGGTCGCGGTCCATGGCGAGGCAGGCCTCGAAATCGGCCATGGAGCGCGGGCGCAGGAAGAGGCGAGGCGTCTCGAAACTTGGCAGCACGGCCTCGCCTTCTCTTTGCCGTCTACAGCTTGAAGATCTTCTCGGCGTTGGCCGAGCGTACCTTCTTGGCTACCTTCGCCGGAAGGTCGTTCACGCGCTTCAGGCAACCCTTCATGCTGCCGATGTTGTGCGGGTAGTCGGAGCCGTACATCACCTTGTCCTCGCCGCCGACGTCCAGGCACATCTTCAGCGCTTCCGGCCGGTAGGTGACCGCGTCGTACCAGATCCGCTTCATGTAGTGCGACGGCCGCTTGGAGATCTTGATCCGGGCCGCGACCATGTTGTCGAAGCAGACGTCGAGACGTCCGACCAGGTACGGCAGCGTCGCGCCGGCATGGCCGGCGATGATCTTCAGCTTTTTATACTGATCGAAGAAGCCGTCGAAGATCATGCGCGCGATCGCCAGCGAGGTGTCGAACATGAAGCCGACCGAGGCGATCAGGTTGTAGGCCCGCATGTCCAGCACCGGTGTTCCCGGCGGCGCCGTCGGATGTACCAGCACGGGCAGCGCCTTCCGGTCGATCGCCGCCCAGATCGGTGCGAACTTGTGGTCGGTCAGCGACGCGCCACCGATATTGGCGAGCACCATGACGCCGACGGCACCGGCCTTGGTCGCGCGCTCGAGCTCCTGCACCGCGAGGTTCGGATACTCCCACGGCAGCGAGCAGAGGAAGCGGATGCGGTCGGGATAGAGCCGTTGTGCCTCGGCCATCTCGTCATTGGCGATCTGGGCCGCCTTCAGGCTGATCTCGGCTGGCCCGAAGTAGACGTTGGGGCAGGTGAGGGAGACGATGGCAAGGTCGACCTTCGCCTTGTTCATTTCCTTCAGGCGCAGCTTGTAGTCCCAATGGCCCGGCTGCGGGGTCATGAACGGCGCCCCGTCGAGATGGATGCCATAGGCGGCGTCCTTGCTCGGCCTGACCTCGTAGCGCGGCGGGCCGAATTCCTTCAGCAGCTTGAGCCAGGGCTCGCTCAGCATGTGCGTATGAACGTCGATCACGGTCATGGTCGTCTCCCCCGCGGGTCGTTGGTTCGCGGGTTGATCCCGCGTGCGCCGGCACCTTAGCGACCGCTTCCCGGCCAAGACAAGGGGTACTCTTACTAACTGGGTCTCAGTTAATGAGAATGATTTGCATTAGCGAAGACGGCCCGCTAGCATTCCCGTCATGACCCATGCCTGTGCCACCCCCGAGCCTGGCGTCGAGATCGAGACGCTGAGCTTCTCCGAGCAATTCCTGGTCTGGTCGGTCCGCGCCTGGGTCGACGGCTACAAGGCCGGCACGGGACGGGCCGGGCTGCTGCGCGAGGGTTTCGCGCTCGCCGGCGCCACCGATGGCTGGCTGCTGGTCGAGGAGCTGATGTCGATCATCGCCTCCACCGCCAGGCGGCCGCTCGACGTGCTCTGCCTCGCCTGCCGGTCTCTCGGCGATGACGAGGCCCCTGCCGCCGTGACGGTCGGGAACTGGCTGCCGCCGTCAGCGGCCCGGGTCGCGCTCGCGCTTCTGACACGGCTCGCAAGCGAACTCCGCCAGGCAGGGATGCGGCTGCCGGTGCCGATGCCGATGCCGATGCCGATCCGGGTTCCCGACCGCGGTCTCGCGCTCGTTCACTGATCCGTCAGAACGAATAGCGCGTCAGGGCCACCTGTTGCCCGTTCGGAAGCGTCAGCGTCGCGGCCGTCTGACTCGAGAACTGAATCGTGATCGTGCCGGCGTTCAAGCTGGTGGTCGGGGCGTTGTAGGGCCCTCCGAGGGTCTGGCCGCCGCGGAACTCGGTCAGCACGCCGGTATAGAGCGAGGTCGACGTCATCGAGCCATTGGAGACGTACCAGGCGGCCTGGCCGGTGCTGTCGTACATGTACGTCGCGAGGAACATCGTCGATCCCTGGACCTCGATGAAGTAGCCGCGGCCGCTTTCCGAGGAGTTCCACCACCAGCCCTTCTGCGGCATTCCGGCCGACGCCCCTGCGGTGACGCCGCCGCTTACGATGTCGTAGCGCGTGAGCGGGATGGTGCCGCCCGGCCAGGTGAGACGGCCCGAAGTCGTGGTATCGAAGCTCAAGGTGACGGTGCCGACGGACCCGAGGTAGCTCGGCGCCTGGTAGCTGCCTGACAGCGTCTGGCCGCCGGAGAACTGCTGCAGGGTGCCCTGGTAGACGCCGTTTGAGGCGCGGGCGCCCGAGGAGACGTACCAGATCGGCGTACCGTCGGTGGAATAGAGGTATCCGGCCAGGAACAGGTTGTTGCCGCTGACCTCCAGCGAGAAGCCGCGGCCTGACTCGCTCGCATACCACCACCAGCCGGTCTCGGGCGTCGCCGAGGTGGAGGAAGAGGAGAGGCTGGCCTGGAACATGCCGCGGCCGTGAGTGGCGGCGATCAGCGTGGTGGTCGATCCGACGAAGAACAATTCGTCGACCGACACGGCGCCCGGGCCGTCATTGGTCGTGGACCACGTTGTTCCGCCGTCCTCGCTCGAGAATATCCCGACCTCGGTCCCGACGTAGAGCCAGCCGGCATTGCTCGGATGGCGGGCGATGCCGCGGATCGGCGCCTCCGCGAGGCCGGTGGAGATGTCGGTCCAGCTCGTGCCGCCGTTCGTCGTCTTCCGGATATTTCCCGAGCTGTAGCCGCCAAAGGTGACGTAGACGGTGTTGGAATCGGATGGATCGATGAGGATCCGCAGGACCTTCCGGGACGGCCCGATGGTGACCGCGGTCCAGGTCGGCGTGGTTGCCGTTCCATTGGTGGTCTTGGCGACCGAACCGTCATTGTAGCCGACCCAGATGTTGGCGGCATTGCCGGTGGCGACCGCAACGGCGCTGATGTAGTTGCCGGAGGTCGAGGACGGCGACTTCGCCACGCGCCAGGTCGGCGCCGTCGCCTTGACGTTGTCGGTGATCCATAGCGAGGCCGCCCCGACCAGCATCCGGGACTGGCTGTTGGGATCGAGGATGAAGGGGGCGATGAAGTTCGATTCGCTGGTTCCGCCGCAGTCGTCGCCGCCCTCCGTGATGCCCGTGCAGACATAGCCGTCGCTGTTGACGCCGGAATCGGAAGAGCGGTGGATGGAGGCGTAGACGTACTCCCCGTAGACATATCGGGAGTCGGTCTGGTCGATCGCGGCATAGCCTCCATCGCCGCCAAAGAATGTGGTCCAGGTGGTCGAGCCGGTCGTGCTGAGCGACCCGTTGTCCTGCGTTCCGCCGGTGATCAGCGCGCCATTTGCGGAAGCGGCGCCGCCGTAGAACTGGGTCGTCGTGATCCCGGTCGAGATCGACGACCAGGTGTTCGATGACGAGTTGCCGTTGGCGGTGGAGATGTTGGTCGATTTCCAGACGCCGCCATCATTGCCGACGAAGACAGTCAGGTTGCTCGAGCCGTTGAAGCCGGGGTGGTGGGCGATGGCATGCTGGTCGGCATGCGGCGAGTTCGGCCACAGATACCAGGTGGAGATCGAGGTGAAGCTGGTTCCGCCGTTGGTCGAACGGTGGAGATCGATACCGCCGATTACCACGAGGTTGGAGTCGGTCGGCGACACCCAGATCGTATTGTCGTACCAGCCCTGGCTGCCGAGGTGACTGGGCGAGGAGCGGAGCGACCAACTGGTCCCGCCATTGGTCGAGCGGTAGATCCTGCCAGTGCCGGATTGGACCGAGGCGTAGACGGTTCCGCTCGACGACGCGGCGAAGGCGAGTTCGACCCGGCTGCCGCCCGAGACGATGGTGACCGTCGAGAACGAGGCCCCGCTGTCGGTCGATACGGCCACCGCGCCGTCAGCCCGCCCCGCGATCGCACGGGTGGTCGTGTTCGGGTCCCATTTGACGTCGAGAGCGCGTGTCGAAGTGATCTGCGTCCAGCTGGTGCCGCCATCGGTGGTCCGGTACACGCCGCCGTTGGTCGCCGCGAGGATCAGGCTCGAATTGGACGGATTCACCGCGATGCGGTTGACGTAGTACCAGTTCGTGTCGTTGGCGGGGTTGGTGGCCGAGAGTTGAATCCAGGTCTGACCGCCATCGGCTGAGCGGAAGATGCCGGCGCCGCGGATGGCGTCGCTATTGAAGAATCCTTCGCCGGTGCCGGCATACAGGATCTCGGTGTTGGTCGGGTCCATCACCAGCGAGGCGATGGCGAGATTGCTCTGGAAGTCGTTGAGGGCCCGCCATGTGCTGCCGCCGTCGGCGGTGTACCAGATGCCGCCCGAGACCGAGCCGACCCAGATGCGGTTGCCGTCGGTCGGATGCACGAGGAGGGCGCGGACGCGGCCCGGGATGTTGACGGGCCCAAGCGAAGACCAGCGGGTTGCATCGAGGCCGGCGAGCGGCCGGGCGACGTTGCCCTGCGCGGCGCGGGTGCGCTCGATCACCGCTTCGCGCTGGGCCAGCGCCTCGCCGAGGCCGTTGGGCTTGATTGTGCCTGTATCGTCGCGCTGCCCCATGGCGCGCCACTTCGCCCATTCGCCGGGATGGTCGGGCTTCGGCCGATCGACCCGCCGGATCGCCCGCGCCAGCAACGGGGTCCGCATCGTGCAGATCCCGTCGTTGGTCAGGGACCTCTCGTCGCGAAGCCGCTTCAGGCGCTCGGGGGTCTGACCAATGATCTCCGCGACGCGGACGTCTTCGCGTTCGCCGAAGCATCGGTCGCCCTCCACCTCTTGGCGCTCCGGGGCCGTCTGGCAGGCCGCGAGCAGCAGTGCGAGCAGGAGGAGCGAAAGGCGTCTGATCATTACGACGGACCGGTCGTAGGGGGGATGCACCCTCCCGGGACGGGAAGGATAAAGTCTGGATGATACCTGCAGGCAGCCACCTTGTGGAAGGTCCTGCTAATCCCCTCGGACTGTGAGAACGACGGGATGGCTGAAACTATATCCGTCATGGGCCAGCGTGACCGTGAGCCGATGCTCGCCGGGCTCTGATGCCTTCAAGGAGAAGTTCCGGATCGGCACGACTCCGAGTGCCGGCGGGTCTCCGGGCAACGCCGTCGGCGGCTGAATGCGTCCGCCGATCGGGGCGAGGCCGTTGAGGACGAAGCTGGATGGCGAGACTTCCACGCCTCGGGGGACGGAGAGGGTCAGGGTCGCGGTCGGGATCGCTGCCCGTGCCGCGATCGAGACGCGGAGGATGCCGGTCTCGGCCACCCGCAATTCCGGCGACGGAACGGTGATGATCAGATCCACAGAGGGCTCGTCACAGGCGCCGAGGCCCAGCGCAAGCAGGGTCATTACGGTGCCGATCGCACGTCGGACGGCCGCCATTCTCGCCCGGCCGACGCGATGGACGCCGGTCAGACGAAGCGGATCTTGACGATCTCGTACGACTTCGAGCCGCGGGGGGTCACCACCTCGACGGAGTCGCCGACCGCCTTGCCGATCAGGGCGCGGGCGAGCGGCGAGGTGACCGAGAGCAGACCCTTGGCGATGTCGCTCTCGTCGGCGCCGACGATCTGGTACTTCGCCTCTTCGTCAGTGTCCTCGTCGGCCAGAGTCACCGTCGCGCCGAAGGTGACGGTCTTTCCGGAGAGCTTCTTGACGTCGATGATCTCGGCCAGGCTGATCTTGGCCTCAAGCTCCATCACGCGCCCTTCGATGAAGCTCTGGCGCTCGCGCGCGGCATGGTACTCGGCGTTCTCCGACAGGTCGCCATGGTCGCGCGCTTCCGCGATCGCTTTGATGATCGCCGGCCGTTCCACTGTCTTCAGCTGACGCAATTCCTCAACCAGCCTTTCATAGCCGGAGAGCGTCATCGGAACCTTGTCGATACCAGTCATGCCCGTCACAGACCCTCCTCACCCGCCTTGCAGAAGCGAGACGGAGTTCAAAAAGAGCCGCTCACGTAGGATTGCAAGGGAGCTACTTCAAGCTTGCCGCGTTTCAGGGCGTTGATCCCGCGGACTGCCGCGCGTGCCCCCTCAACGGTCGTATAGTAGGGAATATTGTAAGTCAGCGCCGCCTGGCGCAAGTCGAAACTGTCTTTGATCGCCTGAGCCCCCTCGGTGGTGTTGAAGACCAGTGCCACATGGCCGGACTTCATGTTGTCGACGATGTGAGGGCGGCCTTCGGCGACCTTGTTGACGCGTGCGACCGGCAACCCCGCAGCCTTCAACACATCTGCGGTGCCACGGGTTGCCAGCAGCTTGAAGCCCATGGCGACGAGATCGCGGCACATCGGCACGATCGTCGGCTTGTCCGAGTCCTTCACCGAGATGAACACCGTGCCGAAGTCCGGAAGAAGCGTGCCGGCGGCGATCTGCGACTTGAGAAAGGCCTTGGCGAAGTCGGTGTCGATGCCCATGACCTCGCCGGTCGATTTCATCTCGGGACCAAGGATGATGTCGACGCCGGGGAAGCGGGCGAAGGGGAAGACGGCTTCCTTCACCGCGACGTGCTTGGGGTCGGACGTCGGCAGATTGAAAGTCGACAGCCTCTCGCCGGCCATGACGCGGGCGGCGACCTTGGCGATGGGAACGCCGGTCGCCTTGGCGACGAAGGGCACGGTGCGGGAGGCGCGCGGATTGACCTCGAGGATGTAGACGTCCTGGTCCTTGACCGCGAATTGCACGTTCATCAGTCCAACGACGTTCAGCGCCTTCGCCAGCATCGCTGTCTGGCGGCGGATGTCCTCGACCACCTCGCGCGGCAGGGTCTGCGGTGGCAGCGAGCAGGCGGAATCGCCGGAATGGATACCGGCCTCCTCGATGTGCTCCATGACGCCAGCGATGTAGACGTCGGTGCCGTCGCAGAGCGCGTCGACGTCGACCTCGGCGGCGTTGCGGAGGAAACGGTCGATCAGCACCGGGTTCCGGCCCCAGGCGCGCATCGCCTCCTTCATGTAGCGGCGGAGCTGGCCGATCTCGTGCACGATCTCCATCGCGCGCCCGCCCAGCACGTAGGAGGGGCGGATGACGATCGGATAGCCGATGCGCTGCGCGACCTCCTCGGCTTCCTCGACAGAGGTCGCAGTGCCGTTCTCCGGCTGGCGGAGGCCGAGCTTCTTCAGGAGCTGCTGGAAGCGCTTGCGGTCCTCGGCGAGATCGATCGCATCCGGTGATGTGCCAAGGATGGGGATGCCCGCGGCTTCGAGGGCGGCCGCCAGCTTCAGCGGCGTCTGGCCGCCGAACTGGACGATGACGCCGACGATCGTGCCGTTCGCCTGCTCGGCGTGCACCAACTCGATCACGTCCTCGGCCGTCAGCGGCTCGAAATAGAGACGGTCGGAGGTGTCGTAGTCGGTCGAGACGGTCTCAGGGTTGCAGTTGACCATCAGCGTCTCGAAGCCGGCGTCCTTCAAGGCGTAGGCGGCGTGGACGCAGCAATAGTCGAACTCGATGCCCTGGCCAATGCGGTTCGGTCCGCCGCCGAGGATCACCACCTTCCTGCGGTCGGACGGCTCGACTTCGGTCTCGCCATCATACGTCGAGTACATGTACGGCGTCGGCGATGCGAACTCGCCGGCGCAGGTGTCGATGCGCTTGTAGACGGGGCGGACGTCGAGCTTGCGACGGCGCGCTGTGGCCTCGTCTTCCTCGACCTTGGTGAGTTCGGCCAGGCGTGCATCGGAGAAGCCCATGCGCTTCAGCCTCCGGAAACCCTCGGCTGTCGCCGGCAAGCCCGACCGGGCGACCTCCGCCTCGGTGTCGATCAACGCCTTCACCTGGCGGAGGAACCAGGGATCGTAGTGGCAGGCCGCATGCACGTCCTCGATCGAGACGCCGAGCCTGAACGCCTGGGCGATGCGGAGCAGCCGGTCCGGCGTCGGCTCGGCCAGCACGCGGCGCACGGCCTGCGGATCGACCGCCTCGGGATCGACGCCCGGAAGCTCGACCGGGTTGAGACCGGTCAGGCCCGTCTCCATCGAACGGAACGCCTTCTGCAGGGATTCCTGGAAGTTCCGGCCGATCGCCATCGCCTCGCCGACCGACTTCATCGAGGTGGTCAGCAGTGCCTTGGCACCGGGAAACTTCTCGAAGGTGAAGCGAGGCATCTTGGTGACGACGTAGTCGATGGTCGGCTCGAAGGAGGCCGGCGTCACCTTGGTGATGTCGTTCTGGATCTCGTCCAGCGTGTAGCCGACCGCGAGCTTGGCCGCGACCTTGGCGATGGGGAAGCCGGTTGCCTTGGATGCCAGCGCGGACGAGCGCGAGACACGCGGGTTCATCTCGATGATGACCAGGCGCCCGTCGGCGGGATTGACCGCGAACTGGACGTTGGAGCCGCCGGTGTCGACGCCGATCTCACGGAGCACCGCGATCGAAGCGTCGCGCATCCGCTGGTATTCTTTGTCGGTCAAGGTCAACGCCGGCGCGACGGTGATTGAATCGCCGGTATGCACACCCA
>CAMDFP010000004.1 GCA_945897335.1 Asaia bogorensis
GTGAAGCCTGCGAAGAGCGGACGGTCCAGCTCGCGCGACATGGCGACGGCGAAATGCTGGGCCAGCACCAGGATATCCTCGCGCCGAGCCCGGAGCGGCGGCAGCGTCACCACCTCGAAGGCAAGGCGGTCGAGCAGGTCGGCGCGGAAGCGCCCGGCGGCGACTTCCGCCGGCAGATCGACGTTGGTCGCGCCGACGACGCGCACATCGACGCGCAGCGTGCGGCCACCGCCGACCCTTTCCATCTCGCCGTATTCGACCACGCGCAGGATCTTCTCCTGAACCCGGCTTGAAGCGGTCGCGATCTCATCCAGCAGAAGCGTCCCGCCATCCGCCCGCTCGAAACGACCGATGCGGCGGTCACGGGCGCCGGTGAAGGCGCCGGCCTCATGGCCGAACAATTCCGAGTCCAGCAACTCCTCCGAAAGTGCCGCGCAGTTGACCGCGACGAAGGGCCGGTCCCAGCGCTTCGACAGGAAGTGAAGGCGGGCGGCGATCAGCTCCTTGCCGGTGCCACGCTCGCCCACGACGAGACAGGGCCGCTCGAGCCGCGCCAGCCGGGACACCCGATCGAGAAGGTCCATGAACGCCGGGCTTTCGCCCAGCGGCGTCTCTAGTTCGCGAATTTCGCCTCTCTGCATGGTCATTACCGCCAATATATAGCGATAATCGTCACTCAGTGCCAGGAGGAATGGCGGAAGTCCGCCACTTTCAGGCTGGCACGGCCATTGCCTTTAGAGGGTCAGTCGCGGCCCTTCGGCCGCAGAAATCTGGAGCTGGGGAGTCATGAGTATCTTTTCCCGTCTGACCGACATCGTGAACGCCAACCTGACCGCGCTGCTCGACCGGGCCGAAGACCCGGAGAAGATGGCGCGCCTGATGATCCAGGAGATGGAGGACACGCTGGTCGAGGTGCGCTCGGCCGCGGTCAAGGCGATCGCCGACCGCAAGGAGCTGGGCCGCCGGGTGGCCGATGCCCGCTTCGGTCTCGAGGACTGGGAGCGGAAGGCCGAGCTCGCCGTCGCCAAAGGCAAGGAAGACCTCGCCCGTGCCGCCCTGTTCGAGAAGCGCCGCGCCGGCGACGTGCTCCGCGGCCTCGAAGCCGAGCTGGTGCAGGTCGACGAGGTCCTCGGCCGCTACGAGGACGATATCGGCCGGCTGCAGTCGAAGCTGGACGAAGCCAAGGCCAAGCGAAAGTCGCTGGAGATGCGTGCGGAAGCCGCCGGCCATTCGATCAAGGCCCGCAAGGTCCTGCACGATGCCCGCGTCGACGAGGCGCTGGCCCGCTACGACCGCATGCACCGCCGGATCGACGAGTTGGAAGGCGAGGCCGAGGTCCTGGACAAGGGCCGGACGCCGGGTCTTTCCCAGCGCTTCGCCGAGCTGGAGAGCGAGGGCAATGTCGAGGCTGAGCTCGAAGCGCTCCGCCGCAAGGTGAAATCCGGCTCGTAATCGGATAGGACATGTCCCCGTGTTCACATCCATGCTCTTCCTCGTGCCGGCGGTCGTCCTCCTCGGCATCGTCCTGCCGCTCTGGCTGGTGCTCCACTACGTGACCCTGTGGCGCCAGCAGAAGCGGTCGAACGGTGTCGACGACAAGACCCTCGGCGACATCGAAACCATCGCGCGCCGTCTCGAAGACCGCATCGCCACGCTGGAACGCGTGCTCGATGCCGGCGACCCGGCGTGGAGGGACAAGGCATGAGCAAGTTCAAGCGCGAATGGCGCCGCCAGCAGCGCGAAGCCTGGCGCGAGCATCTTCGCCGCCACGGCATCGAACCGGACGCCGAGGACATGCCGCGCGACCGCTTCGGCCGTCGCGAGCGCGGCCCCTTCCGGCGCTATCCCGAACGCGGCATCGCTGGCGGCGTCATCGCCGGCCTCGCCCGCTGGCTCGGGTGGAGCACCTGGGCGGTCCGCGGTCCCGCGATCGCCCTCCTGGTAATCAACCCGCCGTTCTTCCTCGCCCTATATCTTACCCTGTGGGCGTTGATGGAGCGGGAAGCGGTGTTCGGCTGGATCCAGGGCCTGTTCCCGCGCCTGCCGGACGCGGTCCCGCAGTCCCGCGTCGACGACGTGCGCACGCGCCTTCGCGGCCTCGAGACCCGGGCTGCCCGGCTCGAGGAGCGCGTGACCTCCGAGGCCTTCGGCGTCAAAGGACGGTTCCGCCACCTCGACGGAACCTGATCTCTTCCCAGGCGCGGCCTCGGGCGACTAATGTCGCGCCCGATGCCGCGCCTTTCCCTGCTGATGCCGACCCTGCGCCCGGACTACGCGGAGAACGCGATCCGCCAGGTTCTGATGTGCAGCGGCCGGCACGACTATGAGCTGATCGTCGTCTCGCCCTTCGCGGTCGCAGGCGACCGCATCCGCCATGTGGCGGAGGAGACCCCGGAGGGCGACTCGGCCGCCTATGCCCGTGCGCTTGCCGTCGCCACCGGCGACATCGTGATGCCGATGATCGACGACTTCGCCCCGGCTTTCGGCTGGCTCGACGGCCTGGTCGAGGCGGTCGCCGCCGGCGAGGCAAGAGGCCTGCCGTTCTGCGGCAGCCTGCACTGGGTCAACCATCCCTGGTTCAACACCGCCTATGGCCGCTACTACGCCTTCTTCCCGGTGATGAGCCGGCGCAGCCTCGCGCTCTCCGGCGGCTACATCGACACGGCGTTCCGCGCCAATTTCGGCGACGTCGATCTCTCGCTCCGGGTCTGGGACGCCGGCGGCCATTGCGCGCATCTGCCCAAGGCCGCGATCTACAAGGCGCGCGCCGAAGACGAGGCACGGCTTTCGCCCTACAAGCGCCACGGCGCCCAGGCTGATTTCGAGGCGCTGACCCGGCGCTGGCACCAGCGGCTCGGGCCGGAGCGTCCGCCGTCCTACGAAGGCGTCATCGGCACCCACGATATCGCCAGCCTCGACGATCCGCGCTGGTTCGGGGGTCGCGCCGGCCATATCGGATGACCGGGCAACCGGGGCTCACGCTCGAAGCCGCCTTCGCTCTCGGCCTCGATCACCTGGAGGCCGGACGCGGCGAGACAGCGCTCCGGGTCTTCGGCGACATCCTGCAGGCGGTGCCCGGCCACCCCCAGGCAACCTATCTGCTCGGCGTAACGCTGCTTCAGGGCGGCCGCGCCGCCGACGCCTTGCCGCATCTCTCGGCCACGAGCCGGGCGGATCCGGCCAACTGGCGCATCGGACTCGCACTCGCCGGCGCGCTCGACGGCCTCGGCCGGCATCGCGAGTCGGCGACCGAGCTGCGGCGCGTCATCGCTGTCGCGCCGGACGCTGCCCAGGGCCTCGCTGCGCTCTCGGCCATCCTCGAACGTCTCGGTGAGCCGTCCCGGCGGGCGGCCACGATCGTCCGCCGCGCACTCGCGGCTGGGCTCGATCCTGGCGACCCGGCCGCCGCCTTCAACTTGGCGCGGACGCTGTTGGCCGGAGGCATCGCGCCGCCGGCAATGCGGCTGCTGCGCCGCGCCCTCAGCACCGCGCCGGCGATGCCGGAGCTGGTCAATGCGCTGGCCGCTGCCGACCTGGAAGCGCTCAGGATCTCCGCCGAGCGGACGGCGCGTCGCGCCGTGACGCTCGCGCCCGACCGCCCTGACTACCGCTACAACCTCGCCGGCTGCCTGGCGCTTCGCGGCGATACAGACGCCGCCGCCGGCCTATTCCGGCAGGTTTTGGCGCTCGCACCGGAACATGTCGCCGCATTCAACAATCTCGGCTTGGTGCTCAGGGATCAGAGCCTCGTCGCGGCGGCGATCGATTGTCATCGCCACGCGCTGGCGGTCGAGCCGCGGAATCCCGATGTCCATCGCAACCTGCTGGCCGCCCTGCTCTATGCCTCCGAGGTCGACGAGGATCGCCGGTTTGCCTGGCACCGGGCATTCGGCCGCGCCGTCGCGCCGGCCATGCCGCCCTCGCCAACGACGACGGTACCCGGAGACCGGTTGACCATCGGCTATCTCTCCTCCGACCTTCGCGACCACCCGGTCGGCCGCTCGCTGGAGCCGGTGATCGCCGCGCATGATCGGGCCCGCATTCGCGTCGTGCTCTACCTGCAGCGCCATCGTCCCGACGACACCACCCGCCGCCTGGAGTCGATGGCGGATCTGGTCCACGATGTGAGCCAGCTCGACGACGCCGAGGCGGCCCGGCTGATCCGCGCCGACGGCGTCGACGTGCTGGTGATAGTCGCCGGCCGCTACGACCGCAACCGGCCCGGCGTCGCCGCTCATCGTGCCGCGCCCGTGCAGGTGAGCCTGCACGACCCCGCCACCAGCGGCATCGCGGAGATGGACTTTCTCATCGCCGATCCCGACCTGGTGCCGCGCGCAAGTCCGGAACGCTTCGTCGAGCGGGTGATCCGCCTGCCGCGCTTCGTTGTCCAGTCGCCGCTGCCGGAGCATCCAATCGAGCGCTCCGCTGGGCGGCCACCGACCTTCGGCAGCTTCAACGCCCCGGCGAAGCTGTCGGAGCCGACGCTTGTGCTCTGGTCGCGGTTGCTCCGCCACGTGCCCGGCGCGCGGCTGATCCTCAAGAGCAAGAACCTGTTCGCCTCACGCGTGCTGGCCGAACGCGTCCTGCGCGTCTTCGAGGATCACGGCGTCGCGGCCGATCGCATCGAGCTGCGCGCGGCAGTCGAGCCTCTCGACCAACACCTCGCCAACTATCGCGATGTCGACGTCGCCCTCGATCCCTTCCCGTTCAACGGCTCGACCACCAGCTTCGAAGCGCTGTGGATGGGCGTGCCGGTGGTGACTCTGCTGGGCGAACGAATGGCCGGACGCTGGAGCGCCTCAATGCTGCGTGCCCTCGACCTCGACGATCTGATCGCCGGAGACGAGACGCGCTATATCGAGATCGCATCGGCGCTGGCACAGGACCCGCCTCGCCTAGATCGGCTGCGCACCGATCTCCGTCCGCGGCTCAAGGCTTCCTCGCTGATGGATGGTGGCGCGCGCACACGGCAGCTGGAGCGCGTCTACCGAGCGCTCTGGCGGAGATCACGAAAGTCCTGAGCGTCGACATGACGCAGTCCCATCGCCTCGGGCTCCCTCCCCCGCTGCGCGGGAGAGGGTTCCGAAAGCGATTGTTCGTGGAGTCTAGCTCGCGAGATCGACGATCGCGCCCGGCTGCGACGCGGCCGGCGGTGCAGGAGGCGCGACGAAGGCGGAACTCGGCGAGTCTCCACCCGTGCGCTCGACGACGAGAGGCGGGCGGAGGCGAATTTCCTCGGGACGGCTGCGCTCGCTCGTCCGCTCGGTGCGGGACTGCCGCTCCGTCCGGCTCTCTTCTTCGTCCTCGCGGACGGTCGGCCGGCGCTCCTGCTCGTCCCGGCGGCCGCGGATCTCGTCGAGATTGGCGGCGGGGTTCGGTACCGGCTGCGGCGGCGTCGCCAGCTCCTGAAGTGGCGCCAGCAGTTGCGTGCTGCTCGAATAGGCGGCGACCTGACGGCGAACCTCGGCCCGCACCTCGGTCGGGCTCTGCGGCGTCTCCACCGTCGCGGTCGAACTCGACGTCACCGTCGAGGTGGTGCCGGGTATCGTCGTGGTGATCGTCTCGCTGCTGGCGGGGATCACCTCGGTCACTTCGCGCGTCACCTCCTGGGTGACGGTCGGCCTCACGCGGTCGATCGTCTCCTGAAGAGCCGCGATCGCCTCAGGCCCGGCCCTGACCAGGAGATCCTCGAGCTTCCGCGAGACGTTGTCGCCGGTCGCCGCCAGGACCTTGCCGAGCGTCTGGACGACGCGGGCGCCATTCTCTTCCAACAGATCCTCGAAGGCGCTGACGCCGCGCTCGCCGCCGCGATCGAACAGGCGGTCGATGGAGCGGGTCAAGTCGCGGCCACGGTTGTCGAGGGCACGTTCCACCCGACGCTCGAGCCGGCTGCCACCACGGTCGACCGCGCGATCCAGCTCGTCCAGAAGCCGGTCGCCACGGCGCTCGACGCTGTCGGCGAGACGCGCGACACGGCGGTCCGCGGAGCGGCCGTTGCCGCGATCCTCGATCTCTCCGGCACGGCCCGAGGCGCGGTCGAGGATCGAGCGCAGCTCCTGGACACCGGCGCTCTCCGGGCCGGGGACCGTAACCGTCTCGGTCACCGTGCGCGTGACCGTCCGCTCGGGCGTCTCGATCGTAGTCGTCGTCGTCTGGTCCGGCGTGGTGACCGTACTGGTCCGCTCGCGCGTGACCGAGGCCAGCACCCGCTGCAGCTCCCGCGCGGGCGCCTCGGCGGCCTCTTCGGCGACGCTCTGCTCGCGGATGGCGAATTGCTGCGAAGACTGCTGGAGCGCCCCCAGCGTCTGCGCCGAGATCGGCGACGGCGGCACCTGGATCAGCGCCGACGTGCGGCTGCCGAAGCTCTGCGACTGAGTGAGCGCGGCCGAGACCAGCTGGGCGTTGGGCTGCGCCCTCGCCTCGGCGGACAAAGCGGGGGTGGGCACGAGCACCGTCGGCGGCGCCGCTCGCGCGTTTGCGCTCCCGAAGAGCGCCACCACGTTCAATCCTGTCAGACCTACCCCATCCCGTTTAGGGTACGCCTAACCGGGCCTTTACCTCAATGCTTACCGGCCACGACGCGGTCGAAAACGTCAAAGAACCGGTCGACCTCATTAAGGTTGTTGAAGACGTGGGGACTCATCCGCAAGGACGTGCCGCGGACGGAGACGAAGCACTTCTCCTTGTTCAGCCGATCGCCGAGGCCAACCGGTACCTCGCCGCCCGAAAACTGCAATCCGATGAAGTGCTTGACCCGATGCTCCTCGGGCGGGACGGCGAGCTGGCGGGCCGCCGCATGCTCGGCGATACGCTTGGTCAGGGGTGCGATGGTCGCTTCGATTTCGTCCTGGCCCCAAGCCAGCAGTTGCTCCATCCCGACATTGGCGATCGGCAGGTGGATGAACTGGCTCCGCTCGCCCATGTCGTAGCGCCGGGCGCCGGGTGCGTATTCGTCGCCGAAGGTCCGCTGGCCGGGCGAGTTCTGGCTGCCGGCCCGGCCGTAATTGTGCTGCTCGAGCGGCCGTCCGTCCTGACGATGCGGGGCGACGTAAAGGAAGCCGAGCCCGTAGGGCCCGAGCAGCCACTTGTAGGCCGAGCACATCAGGTAGTCGGGCTTCAGCTTCTTGACGTCGATCGGCTTGGCGCCCAGCGACTGGGTGACATCGGTGATGAACACCGCGCCGACCTGGTGCGCGCGGTCGCTCACCTGCTGCAGGTCGATCAGGCCGCCGTCGGTCCAGTAGCAGTTGGGGACGCCGACCCAGGCCGTCTTCTCGTCGATGGCGGCGAGGATCGCCTTGGTCCAGTCGCCGTCCTTCGGCTTCGACACCAGCTTGAGGATGGCACCCGCTTCGGCGCAACGGCGCTTGTATTCGAGCAGCGTCGAGTAGTGCTCGCCTTCGAGGCCGACCACCGACTGCCCGGCCTTGAGGCCGAGGTTCTGCGACGCCGTCGCCACGCCGTAGGAGGTGGCGGCGACCACGGCGATATCCTCGGCGCTGGCATTGATCAGGCGGGCGAAGAGGACGCGGGCGCGCTCGACGTCGTCGTAGAAATGCTTCCACTCGATGGTCCAGGGATGGACCTTGCGGTCGATCGCCCAATGCCCCATCTCGCGCTGTGCCTTCAGGTTGGGCGAGAGATAGGCGCAGTTGAAGTAGACGACATCCTCGGGGATGTCGAAGAGGGCGCGCTGGTCGGGGAGCATGGCTTGACTCGCGGGAAGGAAGGGGTCCCCCGAGCATGACAGGCGGCCGCGCGCGCTCGCAAGCGGCAATTTCCGAACGGAAATCCTAGAATTTTTCGACCGACGGCCGGAGATCGACCTCCTGCGCCCAGGCGCTCTTCGGCTGGGCATGAAGATGGAGATATGTGGCCGCGATGGCGTCGGGATCGAGCTTCCCGGCCTCATCGGCGCCGGCCCGGCCGATGCCGCCGTCGATGATCACATGCGCCACGTGCAGGCCCTTCGGCCCGAGCTCCCGCGCCAGGCTCTGCGCCAGGCCGCGCAGAGCGAACTTGCCCATGGCGAAAGGCGCCGACTCTGCATAGCCCTTCACGCTGGCGCTGGCGCCGGTGAACAGCAGGCTGCCGCGCCCGGCCGGCAGCATCAGGCGGACCGCGGCCTGCGCCACCAGGAAGCCTCCATAGGCAGAGATGTCGAGGGCCTGACGCACCGCCTCGCGGTCGAGCTCGGCGACCGGGCCGCGTGCCCGCCGGCTGGCGTTGTAGACGACGAAGGACGGCGTGCCGAGCTCGCGGCAGACGCGTTCGAACAATGCATCCACCGAGGCACCGTCGGTCGCATCGCAGGCGATGGCCGTGGCACCGGTCGAGCGCGCGACCTCGGCGATCTTCTCCTTATCGCGGGATGCCACCGCGACCTTCATGCCGGTGGCCGCAGCCGCACGGGCCAGGGCCGCACCCAGGCCCGCGCCCGCCCCGACGATCACCGCAACGCCTGCATCCGCCATGCGCAGTCTCCCCATTGACGGAGAAGACTACGACGCGGTCGCCTCCGGCTCCACCGGCAGGCTCCGATGCGAATAGGGGTCGATCGAATAGGGATGAACCGGCGGCAGCGGGTTCGATTCCGCGGCGACACGGTCGAACCAGGCGCGGAGCGAGGGATGGCTCGAGAGATCGAAACCGCCCTCCTCCGCCCGGTGCACATAGGCGAAGACCGCGATGTCGGCGATCGAATAGCCGGTGTCCGTAAGGAACGCACGTCCGGCGAGATGCTGATCGAGCAGGTCCAGCACCCGCGTTCCGGCGGCCTCCCGCCCGGGCGCTTGAGCGGCATTGCGCTCGAGCTTCCCGGTCATCGTCCAGTGGCGGATGGTGGCAATGCTGGGCTGGACATAGTCCTGCTCGAAGAACAGCCACTGCATCACCTTCGCCCGCTCGAAGCGGTCGGCGGGAAGGTAGATCGTGCCCTCGGCCAGATAGCAGAGGATGGCGTTGGACTCGGCGATGAAGTGGCCGGGCCCGACCTCAAGCACCGGCACGGCGCCGGCCGGATTCATCCGAAGGAACGCGGGCGTCCGCGACCCACCCTGGAAGATCGCGACCGGCACGGTCTCATAGGCGAGGCCAAGATGGCCCAACAGCATGCGCACTTTGTAGGCATTCAGTGACGGCAGATAGTCATGCAGGCGAAGCATTGGGCATCTCCGGTAGGTCTGGCCCGGTGCATAGCTGGCATGCACCGTCTGCGGCTATCCGCTGCTTGCGGTGAAACCCCGAAGCTGGTTTTGTGCCGGCCGCTTCCCCCCATCCGCCTCGATCAGGAATGTCCACCTACAAGCCTTCCCTGCTGCTTGTCCTGGTCCTCGGGGCGCTGACCGCGTTCACCCCGATGTCGGTCGACATGTATCTGCCCAGCTTCCCGGCGCTCCAGCAGCATTTCGGCGCGCATCCTTCCGACGTCCAGCTGACGCTCTCCACCTTCTTCCTCGGGCTTGCCATCGGACAGGCGATCTACGGCCCGGTCTCCGACCGCTACGGCCGCCGGCCGCCGCTGATTTTCGGCGCCGTCGTCTACATCCTGGCTTCGCTCGGCTGCGCGCTCGCGCCCAGCATCCATGGGCTGATCGCATTTCGCTTCCTGCAGGCGCTCGGCGGCTGCGTCGGCATGGTGATCTCGCGCTCGATCGTGCGCGACCTGTTCGACGAGCGGGGTGCGGCGAAGATGTTCGCCACCTTGATGGCGATCATGGGCGTCGCCCCGATCCTGGCGCCGCTGCTCGGCGGCCAGCTGCTGATCTACATGAACTGGCAGGCGATGTTCTGGATACTCACCGGCTTCGGCTGCCTGATCCTGATCGCCGTGCTTTTCGGCCTCGAAGAGACCCTGCCGATGGAACGGCGCCGGTCGCTGCGTCCGTCATCGGTCTTCCAGACCTATGTCCGCATCCTCAGCGACCGCTACTTCATGGGCCACTCGCTGTCGCAGAGCCTGACCTTCGCCGGCATGTTCGCCTACATCACGGGATCACCCTTCGTGCTGATCTCGCTCTACGGGGTGCCGGCCGAATATTACGGCTTCGTCTTCGGCGCCAACGCCGTCGGGTTCATCGGCGCGGCGCAGATCAACGTGCGACTTCTCTCGCGCACCACGCCCGGCGTGATCCTGTCCTTCGGGCTCGCCGGGGCGGCGACCGCCGGGACCTTCGTCTTTCTCGCCGCGATCACCGGCATCGGCGGGCTCGCCGGACTGCTGGTACCGCTGTTCTTCTTCCTGACCAGCCTGGGATTCATCGGCCCCAACTCGACCGCGCGTGCGCTGGCACCGCAGGGTGCCAATGCCGGCTCCGCATCGGCCGTGCTGGGCACCATCCAGTTCACCGCCGGCGGGATCTCCGGCGCCATCGTCGCGGCGCTGCCGAAAACCTCGGCGGTGCCGATGGCGGCGATGATCGGCGGCTGCGCGGTGCTGGGATTCATCCTGCACCGCACCCTGGTCGGTCGGCGCTAGCGAGCGCGCCCGCAACCCGCCATCGATAGCGGGGGCGTCGGGCGCAACTCGCCATTGCCGCCGGGAGCCTTTCGTTTTCGCGGTTCCGTCGCTGGCCACCCCTCGCGACTCGGCTATAGTGGAGACAGAAAATCGTCGGGCGCGGATCGGCGATCTCGCGAAGGAGAGAGACGGGTGAGCGTCATCCTCGGGACCGGCGAGTATCGCTATCGCGTCGCTGAAGGCTGGGGCCAGCTGCCGGACGGATGGCAGATCCGCGACGTCGGCGGCGTCGGTGTCGATGGCCAGGATCGCGTCTACATCTTCCACCGCGGCGCGCATCCGATGATCGTCTTCGACCGCGACGGAAATTTCCTGAAGTCCTGGGGGGACGGGATCTTCAACCGGCCGCACGGGGTCCACATGGGCCCCGACGACACGATCTATTGCACCGACGACGGCGATCACACGATGCGCAAATGCACGCTGGAGGGAAAGGTCCTGCTGCAGATCGGCATCGCTGGGCAACCCGCACCACATATGAGTGGAGCCCCTTTCCATCGCTGCACCCATACCGCCTGCGCGCCGAACGGCGACTTCTACGTCTCCGATGGCTACGGCAACGCGCGGGTGCATAAGTATTCCCCGGACGGGAAGCTGCTGTTCTCCTGGGGAGAGCCGGGAGCCGACCCCGGGCAGTTCAACCTTCCCCACAACATCACCTGCGACGCCGACGGCTGGGTCTATGTCGCCGACCGCGAGAGCCACCGCATCCAGGTCTTCGACGGCAACGGCAAGTATGAGACCCAGTGGAACAATCTCCACCGGCCGAGCGCGATCTACATGCCGCCGGGCAAGTGTCCGATCTGCTATGTCGGCGAGATCGGCCCGTATCTGCAGAGCAACAGGAAGACTCCCAATCTCGGCCCGCGGGTGAGCATCCTCGACAACACCGGCAAGCTGCTGTCGCGACTCGGCATCGTTCCCACCGCCGGAATCGGCCCCGGCAAGTTCATGTCGCCACACGGCATCGCCGCCGACTCGAAGGGCGACCTCTATGTCGGCGAGGTGGCCGAGACCGCCTGGCCGTCGCTGTTCCCCGGCCAGCCGGCGCCGGAGCGGATGCATGCCGTGCAGAAGCTCGTACGCGTCCGCGGCGAGGCCGCCTGAACGATGCCCGCTGCCGACGCCCGGCCCGAGGTCATCCGATATCTCGGCGTCGGGAAGACCTTCATGACCGCGTCGACCCGCCTGGAGGCCGTTCGCGACATCGACCTCTCCATCCGCGAAGGCGAGTTCGTCACGCTCGTCGGCCCGTCGGGCTGTGGCAAGTCGACCCTGCTCAACATGGTTGCCGGCATCTTCCCGCCGACCGTGGGCCAAGTCGCGTATCGCGGCAGCGAGGTCACGACCTATAACGGGCGGGTCGGCTATATGACGCAGAATGACCATCTGCTGCCGTGGCGCGACGTTGCCGGCAACATCGCCGTGCCGCTGGAGATCAACGGCACGCCGAAGGCCGAGCTACGCCACAAGGTCGAGGAGCTGATCGAATTCGTCGGCCTCGCCGGCTTCGCAAAGAGCTACCCGTCGCAGCTCTCGGGTGGCATGCGCAAGCGCACGGTCCTCGCCCGGTTGCTGGCCTATGATCCCGAGACTCTGCTGCTCGACGAGCCTTTTGCGGCGCTGGACGCTCAGCTTCGCCTCCATTTGCAGATAGAGCTCCGCCGCATTGCGCGAACCCTGAACAAGACGACTCTCTTCGTCACCCACGACCTCGATGAGGCGGTGGCGCTGGCCGATCGCTGCGCGATCTTCACGGCGCGCCCCGGTACCATCAAGCGCGTCATCGATATTCCGTTGCCAGCCGAACGCAACCTGCTGCGTCTTCGCCACGACAAAGACTACGTTGCACTGACGGCACAGCTCTGGGACGAGATGGCTCCGGTCATCGTCGGCGGAGCGGAAGCATGAGGATGCGTCTCCATCTCTGGCGCGCGGCCCTGCTCCTCGGCTTCCTCCTTCTCTGGGAGGTCGCGTCCGACCGGGCAATCCCGGCCTTCTTCATCAGCAGGCCCAGCCGCATCTTCGAGGTATTCTTCTCGTGGGTCGCCGACGGCAGCCTGTTCTTCCATGCCGGCATCACCGCGACCGAGGCGTTCGCCGGGTTCCTCCTCGGCGGCACCATGGGCGTCGTCGTCGGGCTGATCCTCGGACGGATGGTCCGGCTTGCCGAGGTCGTCGACCCGTTCATCACCGCCTTCTACAGCCTGCCGAAACTGGCGCTGGCGCCACTGTTCATTCTGTGGCTCGGCATCGGCATGGACATGAAGATCGTCTTCACCGCGACGATCGTGTTCTTCCTTGTCTTCCTCAACACCTATACCGGCGTCCGCAACGTCAGCCGCGAGCTGGTCGCGATCCTGCGGCTGATGGGCGCGAACGAGCGACATGTCCTCACCAAGGTGATCATCCCCTCGGCGATTACCTGGGTGTTCGCAGGGCTGCGCATATCGGTGCCCTATGCCCTGGTCGGCGCGGTCGTCGGCGAGCTCGTCGCCTCGAACCGCGGCCTAGGATACCTGCTCGCGCATTCGGCCGGCCGCTTCGACACCGCCGGCGTGTTCGCAGCCCTGGTCGCGATAGTGATCCTATCGGCCCTGCTGAACACCGCGGTCGCCGTCGCCGCTACCCGCGCTATGCCCTGGCAGCGGATCGAGGCGGAACGCGAGGTCGGGATATGAGAGTGCAATCGAGACTGAAGGGATGGAGACAATGATCGCCTGGAACCGCGTCGCCGCCGCCCTCGTCGTGGCCCTGCTGGCCGCCGGGCCGGCGCTGGCTCAGGACAAGGTCCGCGTCAGCTATTCGACCGAGACCCTCGCCTACGTGCCCTACTACATGGCGCAGACGCTGGGATATTTCGACAAGTTCGGCATCCAGGTCGAGGGGGTGAAAAGCGATTCCGGGCCAAAGTCGCTGAGCGCGGTGATCAGCGGCAACGCCGAGGTGCTGCTCGGCGCGACGACGACCCCGGTCGCCGCCCGCAAGCAGGGTGCGGACATCGTGCTGTTCGCCCCGATCTACAGCCAGTACAGCTCCAACATCGTCATCAGCAAGAAGTGGCAGGATAAGAACAAGCTGACCGACAAGAGCAGCTACGAGGAGCGGCTGGCCGCGCTCAAAGGCGCTACCATCGGCATCACCGGTCCTGGCAGCGGCACCGATCAGATCGTCCGCTACTTCGCCGACGCCGCCAAGATCAACGCCGACCGAGACCTGACGCTGGTGGCGCTGGGCGGGGATTCATCGATCCTGCTCTCGGCTTTCTCGCAGGGCCGTATCGACGCGCTGGCGATCTCGGCGCCCACCAGCCATGTCGCCGTCAGGCAGTTTGGCGGCATGATCCTGTTCAACGTCGGCGCCGGGCAGGTGAAGGTGCTCGACGGCTACTTCCAGTCCGGATTCGCCGCCCGCGGCGACTGGCTGAAGAAGAACGAGGCCGTCGCGATCAGGTTCACCAAGGCGATGCAGATGAGCTTCGACACGCTGCACGACGCCTCGAAGGCGAGCCAGACCCGCGACCTGATCCACAAGGCCTACTTCCCCAAGATCGACGCCGACATCTTCGCCGAGCTGTGGACCGAGATGACCGAGGCCGCGCCGAAGACCGTCGAGCTCGACCGCAAGATGATCGCCGGCATCGTCGACTTCGCCAACAAGTTCTCGAAAGACCAGATCGATCCGGGCCTGATCGACGCCGTCTACACCAACGAGATCGCCCGGAAGGCGCGGTAACGGCGTGGCCTCGCGGCTCGCCGGCAAGTCGGCCTTGGTCACGGGCGCCAGCGCCGGCATCGGGCGTGCCTCGGCGCTGGCGCTCGCGCGCGAAGGCGCTTCGATCGTCGCCACGGGCCGGCGGGTCCCTGAGCTCGAGACGCTGGTCGCCGAGATCGCTGCCGCCGGCGGCGAAGCCCGCTACCTGGCGGGCGATCTCGACCGGGAGGAGTTCCTGGTGTCGCTGGCACGGGAGGCCGGCGCAGTCGACATCTTCGTCAACAATGCCGGCATCCTTGTCTACGCGCCCTTCCTCGAGCTGCCGCCGGCGGACCTCGAGGCGATGATGCGCACCAACCTCGTGTCCGGGCTGCGGCTGACACAGCTGATCGCCGCCGGGATGGTCGAACGCGGGCGCGGCCACATCATCTACATCACCTCGGGCGCCGCTCGCCGCGCGGTGCCGCTGGGGCTGGTCTACAGCGCAACCAAGGCGGCGTTGTCGGCGGCGGCCCGGACGCTTCGGGTCGAGCTGCAGGACAAGGGCATCAAGGTCAGCGAGATCGCGCCGGGCACGGTCGACACGGAGATCCGCAAGAACAGCCACCACCCGGCCTATCTGGCGAAGATGAAGGCTCGCAAGTTCGATCCGCTGTCGGCTGAGGACGTCGCCGCTGCGGTCGTCTTTGCGGCCGCCACTTCCGACATCTGCTCCACCGACCTCATCGAGCTCCGGCCTCGCCAGACGACCGAGCGGTGAGACACCAGAAGGACGAGACTTCCATGCAGATCATGAGAGCCTCAGAGGCGCCGCGCTACGATGCCGGAAACCTCCGCCAGGGGAACGACGACAGCGAGGTCGTCCTTCTGCACGGCAAGGAAAACGCGCTGGACAATTTCCGTCTCTACTACTCAGGAACCACCGACGGCGAGTGGAAGGCGCCGCGTCACCGGCACAACTTCGAGCAGATCCGCCTGACTCTGGCCGGCGAATTCGAGTACGCCAAGGACAAGCGGCTGCCTGCCGGATGGGTCGGCTACTTTCCCGAGGCCGTTCACTACGGCCCGCAGATCCGCCTGCCCGGTCTGTCTTTGCTGACGTTACAGTTCGGCGGCGCCAGCCGCAGCGGCTACATGAGCCAGGCGCAGCGCCGCCGGGGATACGACGAGCTCTGCGCCAGGGGGACGTTCGAGAAAGGCGCCTATACCTGGATCGACGACAAGGGTGGGCGCCATCGCCAGGATGCCTTCGAAGCGGTCTGGGAACACATGATGGGCCGGAAGCTCGAATATCCCGTGCCGCGATACTCCGAGCTGGTGGTGATGAACCCGGAGGGATTCGCCTGGCTCCCCGATCGCCGGGTCCCCGGCGTGTCGCGAAAGTGGCTCGGGAGCTTCACCGAGCGCGAAATCCGCACCGGCTTCCTCCGCCTCGCCGTCGGCGCGGCGGTGACGATCGGCAACGACCGTGCCACCGAGATCCTGTTTATCACCGAAGGCGAAGTCACTCACGTGGGCGAGATCTATGGGAAGAACACCGCCTTCTGCTGCGAGCCCGGCGAGTCGATCTCGCTGACGGCCGCGGCCGCCAGCGAGATCTTCTGCATCGAGATGCCGGGCTTCGACAGCTAGCTGAGCGGCGTCGCCACGTTCAGCGGCGCCGACTGGTCGAACCACTCAGGTTTGGCCTTTTCCAGCTGGCGGGCGATCTGCAGCAACAGATCTTCCCTGGACCAGTTGCCGTAGAACATCGCGCCGATCGGAAGACCGTCCGAGTCGAGGCCGGCCGGAACCGAGATGCCCGGCAGGCCGGTCTCGTTTCCCGGCATGGTGTAGCGGCAGGCATTCGCCAGGCGATCCAGCCACGGATCCAGCGCCTCGTTGGCGAGCAACGAGTAGGGCCCGTTCGCTTCCGGCACGCGTATGGCCAGCGTCGGCGTCAGCAGCACATCGTACTTTTCCATGATGGCGCCGAAGCCGCGCGTGACCGCGTTGTTCTGCCCCATCATCTTCCAGATGTCGTACTTGTCGTAGCGGTCGGCCTCTTCCAGGTGGCGATGCGTCATGGGCCCAAGATAGCCCTTGAGATCGGGCGTGTTGATGCCGCGGTCGGCCGCCATGGTGCGGAACTGGGCGCGGCTGCCGATCCACTGACAGTAGTAGCTCGCCCACATCTGCTCCCAGTCGCAGATCTTCCTGTCATCGATCTCCTCGACTGCGTGGCCCAGGCTTTCCATCAGGCGGGCGACTTCGCGCACGCGCTTGGCCACCTGCGGATCGGTCTTGCCAGGGCGCCCCCAGGCCCCGGTCGAGAGCCCGATCTTCAGCTTCGGAGGATCTTTCCGGATCGCCTGCAGATACGAGCCCTGGAAGCGCGCCACATTCATGAAGGTGCCACCATTGGGCACGCGGGTGATGTAGTCGTAGACCGCAGCGGTATCGCGGACGCTGCGCGTGACCACGCCCTCGGCCGAGATCCGCACCATGTACTCGCTCTGCTTCACCGGCCGCGGCACCATTCCGCGCGTCGCCTTCAGGCCGACCAGACCGCAATACGAGGCCGGGATGCGGGTCGAGCCGCCGCCGTCGGACGCCATGCTGATCGGCGTCACCCGGGCTGCCACCATCGCCGCCGAGCCGCCGGAGGAGCCGCCCGGCGTGTGCTTCAGGTTCCAAGGGCTGCGGGTGACCTTCACCTCGCCGAGATAGTCGGTGGTGGTGTCGAAGGTCATGCCGAACTCGGGCGTGGTCGAACGGCCGATCGGCACCAGGCCGGCCGAGAGGAAATTATGGATGTTCGGATCGGTCTCCTTGGCGACCTGACCCTTGTCGAATTTAGAACCGGATTCGCGCTTGCGGCCCTTCAGCCCCGAGCCTAAGTCCTTGAGGAAGATCGGCACGCCGTAGAGGCGGCCGTCCTTGGCCGGCCCATCGGCGTCGGGATTCTTGACGACGTCGGCGAAGACCTCGAGCACGGCCGCGAGCTTCGGATTCATCAGCTCGACACCGGCCGCCACCTGGCGCGCAACCTCGCGGGCCGAGATCTTCTTCTTCTTCACGAGGTCGGCGAGCGCTATGCCGTCCTTCTTGGACCACTCTTCCCAACTCATCGCCAGACCGGACAACTTGGCCATGACCGTCCCTCCCCGTTTCCGAACGGAAAGGAGTGCAGCGCCCTGGAGCGCTCCGGTCAAGCCCCGGCGAGCCGAAGCGTCAGGTCGGGAAGGCGTTCCTCGTTGCCCTGCCCGTCGCTCTCGGCGATCTGCATGGCACCATGGGCACGGTAGAAGGCGACGGCACGGGTGTTGTGGGTGAAGACGTAGAGCTTGAGGTCGCCCGATTTCCGCGCCCAGGCCAGCAGCGCGCGGCCGATGCCCTGGCGGTGATGCTCAGGCAGGACCCAGAGATGATCGAGCCAGCCTTCACGGGTCACGGCGAAGCCGACCGGAACGCCGTCCCGCTCCGCCACCATCACCGTCTTGCCTGCGATCAGTCCCTGGTGAAAGGCCAGGTCTTCGGCCGCCGAGTGCAGGTTCGGGATGTCGGCGGACGTGCGGGCGGCGAGCTGGATCGCCGTGAGCGCCGCAGCATCCGCCATCACCGCCCGGCGCAGGACGAGGCTCATGACGCCTTCGTCAACCGCCGCCGCGTCAGGAGGCGCAGCGCCACGTAGAAGACCGGGGTGAAGAAGAGGCCGAGCAGGGTCACGCCGGCCATGCCGAAGAATACGGCGGTGCCCAGCGCCTGGCGCATCTCGGCGCCGGGGCCCGTCGCCGTCACCAGCGGCACCACGCCGAGGATGAAGGCGAGCGCCGTCATCAGGATCGGACGCAGCCTGAGCCTGGCCGCCTCGACCACCGCCTCGATCAGGTCCTTGCCTTCGTGCTCGGCCTGCCTTGCGAACTCGACGATCAGGATCGCGTTCTTGGCGGCGAGGCCGACCAGCACCACGAGGCCGATCTGGACCAGGATGTTGTTGTCCATGCCGCGCAGCATGATGCCGCCGAGCCCTGCGAGCGCGCTCAGCGGCACGATCAGCATGATCGCCATCGGCAGCACCCAGCTCTCGTACTGAGCCGAGAGCGCGAGGAAGACGAAGACGATGGCGAGCGCGAAGATGAAGAGGGTGGCCGAGCCGCTCTCCTTTTCCTGCAGCGCCAGCTCGGTCCACTCGTAGCCCATGCCCTGCGGCAGCACGCGCTCGACGATGCCCTCCATCATGCCGAGCGCGACCGAGGAGGAGAGGCCGGGGACGCTGCTGCCCTGCACGGGCACGGACGGGTAGGAGTTGTAGCGCTGGACCAGGTCCGGCCCGCTCGAGGACCGGATGTTGACCAGCGTGCCGAGCGGCACCAGGGCGCCGGTCGCACTCCTCACCTTGAGGCCGAGGATGTCCTCAGGCTCCATGCGGAAACCCTGGTCGGCCTGCGCCCGCACCTGGTAGATGCGCCCGAAGGCGTTGAAGTCGTTGACGTAGGCCGAGCCCAGATTGACCTGGATGGTCTCGAAGATAGCGGAGATCGGCACATTCAGGATCTGCGCCTTGGTGCGGTCGATCTCGAGGAAGAACTGCGGCGAGTTGGCGCTGAAGGTGGTGAAGACGCCGAACAGGCCCGGCGTCTGGCTCGCCTGGCCGATCACCTGATAGGCCGTTGCCAGCAAGGCCCGCGTACCCTGCCCGGTGCGATCCTGGATCTGCATCTTGAAGCCGCCGCCGGTGCCGATGCCGGGAACGGCCGGCGGCGGGACGGCGATGACGAAGGCCTCCTGCACCGCCTGCAGGCGGCCGAACAGCATGCCGACGATCTTGTCGGCGGGAAGCTGGTCGCGAATGCGCTCGGGGAAGGATTTCAGGCGAGCGAAGATGACGGCGGAGTTGGACACAACGGTGAAGGTGGCACCGGAGAATCCGGCGAAGGACACGGTGTCCTCGACGCCGGGCGTCGACTTCACGATGTCGGCGACCTTGTGCAGCACCGCATCCGTCCGCGCCAGCGAGGCGCCGTCGGGAAGCTGGACGACGATGATGGCATAGCCGCGGTCGAGCTGCGGGATGAAGCCCGTCGGCACCTTCTGCACGGTGAACACAGTCAGCGCGGCGAGCGCCGCATAGAGCCCGAGCATGAGCGTCTTCCGGCCGACGGTGGCGCGCACCGTGCGGCTGTAACCCCAGCCGAAGCGGTCGAAGATGCCGTTGAAGCCGCGGGCGAAAGCCTGCCCGGCCCGGCCGATGATCGTGCGCGGCGGATGGTTCGGGTCATGCGCCTTCAGCAGCAGCGCACCCAGCGCCGGCGAAAGCGTGAGCGAGTTGATCGCCGAGAGGACGGTCGCGACGGCGATGGTCAGCGCGAACTGGCGGTAGAATTGCCCGGAAATTCCCGGAAGGAAGGCGGTCGGGATGAACACCGCCGAGAGCACGATGGCGATGGCGATGACCGCGGTTCCAACCTCGTCCATGGTCTCGTGCGCCGCATCCCTCGGACTCATGCCGTCGCGGATGTTGCGCTCGATGTTCTCGACCACGACGATCGCGTCGTCGACGACGATGCCGATGGCCAGTACCAGGCCGAACAAGGTGAGGACGTTGAGATTGACGCCGAGCATCGCCATTACGGCGAAGGTGCCGATCAGCGACACCGGGATCGACAGGATCGGGATCAGGGATGCCCGCCAGGACTGCAGGAAGATGACGACGACCAGCGCCACCAGCAAGATCGCCTCGATCAGCGTCTCGTAGACCGCGTCGATCGACTCGGCGATGAAGTCGGTCGGGTTGTAGACAACGGTGTAGTCGAGCCCCCTCGGGAAGTCCTTCTTGAGATCCTCCATCCGCTTGAGGATGGCAGCCGAGGTTTCGAGCGCGTTGCTGCCGGGCCTTTGGAAGACGCCGAGCGCGACCGCAGGCTTGCCGTTGAGGTAGCTGTTGGTAACGTAGTCGCGTGCCCCCATCTCGACCCGGGCCACGTCTTCGAGCTTCACCAGGCGGCCGTCGGCGGTCGACTTGACGATGATGTCCCGGAACTGGCGCACGTCCTGAAAGCGGCCCTGGGTCGTCACCACGATCTGGAAGGCGTTGCCGGCCTGGTTCGGCGGCAGTCCGAGCGCGCCGCCCGAGACCTGGACGTTCTGTTCCTGAAGCGCCCGCACCACGTCGCCGGCGGCGAGCCCGTAGGAGGCGAGCCGGTCGGGATTGAGCCAGATCCGGAGCGAGTACTCGCGGGCACCGAAGACGATGAGGTCGCCGACGCCGTCGATGCGGGAGAGCTGGTCGCGGACGCGGAGCAGCGCATAGTTGGAGACGTAGAGCTCGTCCAGCGTGCCGTCGGTCGCCAGCATGTGGACGACCATCATCAGATCGGGCGAGCTCTTCTTGGTGGTGACGCCGAGGCGCCTGACCTCTTCGGGCAGGCGCGGCGTCGCCGAGGAGACACGGTTCTGGACCAGAACCTGGGCGGTATCGAGGTTGGTGCCCGGCCGGAAGGTCACCGAGAGCGCCATGGCGCCGTCGGAGGTCGAGTAAGACGACATGTAGAGCATGCCCTCGACGCCGTTCACCTCCTGCTCGATCGGCGTCGCCACCGTCGCCGCCACCGTCTCGGCGTCGGCGCCGGGATAGACCGCGTTCACGACGATGGTCGGCGGCGCGATCTCCGGGTATTCGCTGACCGGGAGACGGGTGAAGGCGATCAGGCCGATGATCACCGTCGCGATTGAGATGACCGCGGCGAAGATCGGCCGGTCGACGAAGAAGTGTGCGAACTTCATGGCCAAGCCTTCAGCGCGACGGTGGCAAGGTCGTCAGCTGCGGCGTCACCTTGGCCCCCGGCCTCGCCCGCTGAAGGCCGTTGACGACGATGGTCTCCTCGCCGGTCAGGCCCTGGCGGACGACGCGGTAGCCGTCCTCGCGCGGGCCTGGGCGGATCACCTTCGGCGAAACGGTGCCGTCATCGGCGACCACCATGACGAAGCGTCGGTCCTGGTCGGCGGAGATCGCCTCGTCCGGCACCAGCACTGCCTTGTAGCGCGGGCTGCCCGGAATGCGGACGCGACCGAACAGGCCCGGCGCCATCACCAGCTCCTTGTTCTCCAGCGAGGCGCGAAGCCGGATAGTGCCGCTCTGCGAATCGAGCCGGTTGTCGGCGAAATCGAGCACGCCGGGACGGTCGAGCGTCTTCTCGTCGGCGAGCCCGAGGAAGACCTGGGTCTTGGCTTCGCCGAGCGCGGTCCTGACGCCGATGGTACGCGAATAGGCGAGGAAGGAACGCTCATCGACGTCGAAATAGAAGTGGATCGGATCGAGCGAGACGACCGTGGTGAGCAGCGTGTCGTTGGCGCGGACGAGGTTGCCTTCGGTGACCAGGCGGCGGCCGATGCGTCCGGACAAGGGCGCACGGATCTCGGTGAAGCCCAAGTCGAGCCGGGCCTGCTCCAGCGCCGCACGGGCGCCGACAAATTCGGCCTCGGCCTGGTGCGCCTGCTGGCGGCGCTCCTCCAGCGTGCGCTCGGCGGCGACGCCGGTCCGGGTCAGGTTCTCCGTCCGCTCGAGATCCGCCTTGGTGAATGTGAGCCGGGTCTGCGCCGAGGTCACCGCCGCCTGGGCGCGATTGACCGCGGCCTGATAGGGGCGCTTGTCGATGACGAAGAGGAGGTCGCCCTCCTTCACCAGGCCGCCCTCGCGGAAGTTCGAGGTCTCGAGATATCCCGCAACGCGCGCGCGGATCTCGACCGAGCTGACGGCGTCGAAGCGACCGACGAACTCGTCCCACTCGACGATCTCCTTGACCAGCGGCTTGGCGACCGTAACCGGCGGGGGACCGCCGCCACCCGGCATCTGAGCGCGCACGGGCAGGGTTGCGAGGAGACAGATGGCAAGGCCGGCGAGCGCCAGCGGCGTCCTCTTCAGGGATGCGGGCATCTGAAAGCCTCTTTGCTTCATTCCACCGATTCTGGCGTCGGCGGGTACGGGGATACGCAGCTATTTGGCGCGGCGTGCCCTGTTTTGCAATGCAGCAAAAACGCAACACCGGCGGCTACAAATACATAAAATCCCGTTGAACTGATGTCCGCGGATCGAGGCGGTTACCGATAGAACATCGTCGGCAGCCACAGCACCATGTCCGGCCAATAGGTCACGAGGCCGAGCGTGACCACGAGCGGAATGAGGAACGGCGCGCAGGCCCGCGTCGTCCGTTCGAACGAGATATTGGCAACTCTCGCCAGGATGTAGAGCACCATCCCGACCGGCGGGGTCAGCAGGCCGATCATCAGGTTGAGCACCATGATCACCCCGAAATGAACGGGGTCGACGCCGATCCGCTCCATCAGCGGCAGCAGCACCGGCACCAGGATGGTTATCGCCGCGATCGTCTCCATGAAGCAGCCGACGACCAGCAGGAAGATGTTCACGAGAAGCAGGATCGCCCAGGGCTGGGTGGTGATCGAGAGAACGAGCTCGGCGACGTTGTCGGTGACCTTGGTGATGGTGATCAGGTAGCCGAAGATCGACGCGCCGGCGACGATCAGCAGGATGATCGCCGTCGTTTCCGTCGTCTCCATGCTGACCTTGATCAACCCGCGCCAGGAAAGCGTGCGGTAGACGAACATGCCGAGGATCAGCGCATAGGCGGTCGCCGCGATCGCCGCCTCGGTCGGTGTGAAGACGCCTGTCGTCATGCCGCCAATCAAGAGGACCGGCGTCATCAGCGGGAGGAAGGCGCGACGGAAGGTGTACCAGAGCCGGTCGAGCGCGAAGGTCGCATCCCGCTGGAAGCCCCGGACATGGGCATACCAGGCGACCATGACCATCATCGTCGCCGCCATCACCAGGCCGGGGATCAGGCCGGCGGCGAAGAGCTGGCCGATCGAGGCATTGGCCATGACGCCGTAGATCACCATCGGCAGCGACGGCGGGATGATCGGTCCGATAGTCGAACTCGCCCCGGTGATGCCCACGGCGAAGTCGACGTCGTAGCCGTGGTCGCGCATCGCCTTGATCTCGATATTGCCGAGGCCGCCGGCATCGGCGACCGCGGTGCCGGACATGCCGGCGAAGATCACCGAACCGACGACGTTGACGTGACCGAGGCCGCCCTTGAGCCAACCGACCAACGCAAGAGCGAAGTCGTATATGCGTTCGGTGATGCCGCCCGAATTCATCAGGCTGCCGGCCATGATGAAGAAGGGGATGGCCAGCAGCGGGAACGAGTCGACGCCGGCGACCATGCGGTGAACGACGACGAGGTGCGGCTGCGCGTCCTCGACCATCACCAAGAGCAGCGATGCGCCGCCGAGCGCGACCGCGACCGGAACGCCGATCACCATGAGCCCGACGAAGACGAGGATGAGGAAGCCGCTCATTGGGTACGCCCTTCGGCATGCACGCGCGTGAGCGCGCTCTCGCCCTCCCGCCAGTGGCGGACCGCCACCTGCACGGAGCGCAGGGTCAGGATGGCGAAGCCGAGACAGCCGACACCGAAGACAATGCTCATCGGCCAGTCGATCACGACCATGCGCTGGAACTGCATGATGCTGGCGACCTTCCAGCCGAGCCAGGTCGCATGGGCGTAGAAGAGGATGCGGAGGGCGTCGACCAGGGTTGAGAGCCAGAACGCCTGTCGCCGATTGAGGTAGACGTAGAAGAACTCGACATGGATATGCGAGTTCTTGCGCGCAGCCATGCCGGCACCGATGAAGGTGACGCAGACCAGGAGGTAGCGGGCGATCTCCTCGGTCCAGGCGAGGGAGTCGTTCAGCACATAGCGCGTGAAGAACTGAAGGAAAACGACGATCGCCAGGCTCCAGAAGAGCACGAAGGCGACCCAGTCCTCGGGGCCATAGTCGGAAAGGCGGACGTCGGCGTCATCCGCCGTGCCGATGATCGGCTGCCCGAGATCGGGCCCGCCTAGGTTTGTCCCCGTCACGCCGCCCCCCGGCCATTCCCGCGTCGCCCTCGACCGGAGGCGGGCCTTCGCCCGCCTCCGTCAGGAAAGATCGATCAAGCCTCAGCTCTTCTTGGCGAGAGCCTGCAGGCGGTCGTACTGATCCTTGGTCCAGCCGGCGCCGGCGGCCGCATCGTTGTGCAGCGGCTTGGACGCTTCGATGAAGGCCGCCTTGTCCGGGGTGACGACGGTCTTGCCCTGGGACTTGAACCATTCCGGCAGCTTCTGCTCGGAATCCCGGATCGCAGCGGTGGCGCGTACCGCAGCTTCCTTGAACACCGCATCGAAGGTCTGGCGCTCAGGCGCCGAGAGGCGGCCCCATAACGGCCCGCTGACCACCGTGACCAGGCTCTCGAAGATGTGCTCGGTCAGATTGATGTGGGTCTGCACCTCGTAGAACTTCTTCGCCTGGATGGTCGGCAACGGGTTCTCCTGGCCGTCGACCGTCTTCTGCTGGAGCGCCAGGTAGACCTCGGCGAAGGCGATGGGGGACGCGTTGGCGCCGATCGCCTTGGTGTACATGAGATAGAGCGGCGCCTGCGGCACGCGCAGCTTCATGCCCTTGGTGTCGGCCGGCGTCATGATCGCCTTGTTGGCCGTGGTGTGACGGGCGCCGTAGTAGGTCAGCGCCAGGATCTTGTTGTTCGAGGCCTTGTCGTAACCGTCCGCCAGCTCCTTGAACAACGGGCTGTCGGCATAGGCCTTCCAGTGGTCGAAGTTCTGGAACATGTAGGGCGCGTTGGAGATCGCGATCGGCTTGAAGGTGGCTCCGGCGAAGGCGGCGCCGGTGTAGATCATGTCGATGGTGCCGAGCGGCAGCGCCTGGTTGATCTGCTGCTCGTTGCCGAGGGCGGACGCCGGAAAGACGTCGACCTGGTATTTGTTGTTGGTGCGCTTGGCGATCTCACCGGCCGCCCACACCGCCTCGGTGTGGTAGGGCTCGTTGGTCTCGTAGACATGCGCGAATTTGAGCTTGGTCTGGGCCGCGGCCGGACCTGCGAATGCGAAGGTCGCGACGGCGATCGCCGCCAGCACATAGCGTCTCTTCATCTTGGCCTCCCTAGGGTGCGGGGCCGCCTTTCCGGCGGACTTCTACCTTTGGAAGCACTTTGTCGTATCATCGTACGACATGGCAAGAGGGCTAACGCGCGCCCGCAGCCACCAGCAGGCGCTCTGTCTCGCGATGCCCGCGCTGACGGGCATGGGCCAGCGGCCTGACCCCGTCCTTGTCGGCGAGGTTCACGTCGGCCTTGGCGGCGATCAGCAGTCGGACGATCTCGACGTGCCGAGGCCCGCCGTCGGAGAGGATGATCGCCTCGAGCAGGCCGGTCCAGCCCAGTCGGTTGACGTGGTCGACGTCGACACCGGCCTCGATCAGCGTCTTCACGGTCTCGACATGGCCGCGCTCGCAGGCGGGAATGAGCGCGGTGCCGCCATAGCGGTTGGTGCTCTCGAGATCGGCGCCGTTCGCCAGGGTCAGCTTCAGGATCTCGAGGTGACCGCTGGCGCCGGCATAGAGATAGGGGCTGTCCTGGATGTCGTCCTTGGCGTTCACATCGGCGCCGGCCTCGATCAGGGCCCTCGCCGCACCGACGTGATTGCCGTGGGTCGCGGCCAGCAGCGCCGTCCGGCGGCGGCCGTCGCGCGCTGCCACATCGGCGCCCGACTCGAGCAGCCGCTCGACTTCCGCGAGATCGCCCTTCCCCGCCGCGACGATCAACTCCTGGTCGGCGCGTTCGTCGCCGACCGCCCGTGTGGCCAGCAGCGGCGCGAAAGCCAGCAGCAGCGACAGCAGAAGCGCCCGCTCCATCGTCAGCCGCCGGCGACGATCCGCGCCAGCACCTCGCCAGCCTTCACGCATTGCTCGCGGGTGACGTCGAGATGGGCCGTCGCCCTGACCGTGCGCTCGGCGAAGGCATTGACCATGACGCCCTGCTCACGGGCCGTGGCCACCACGGTCGCGGCGTCGGGCGCGCCCGGTCCGGTGCGGAAGATCACGATGTTGGTCTGCACCGTCTTCATGTCGATGATCACGCCCTTGGCGCCTGCGACCTTCTCCGCCAGGGCGCGGGCATTGGCGTGGTCCTCGGACATCCGCGAGAGATTGTGGTCGAGGGCGTAGAGGCCGGCCGCGGCCAAGATGCCGGCCTGGCGCATGCCGCCGCCGAACATGCGCCGGTGGCGGTTGGCCCGCACGATGTCGGCCTTGCGGCCGGCAAGCATGCTGCCGACGGGGCAGCCGAGGCCTTTGGAGAGCGCCACGCCCACCAGATCGAAGGGCTGGCAGAGCTCCGCCAGCGAGGCGTTGGTCGCCGCAGCCACGTTGAAGATGCGGGCGCCGTCGAGATAACTCGAAATGCCGCGCTTTCGCGCCGCCTCGCAGATGGCGACGACGTCGGTCTGCGGGAAGATCACGCCGCCGCCGCGATTATGGGTGTTCTCGATGACGACGGCCGAGGTCGACGGGAAGACGTGATGTCCCTTCGGCTTCGTCGCCGCCTCGAACTCGGCGACGGTGAACAATCCGCCCTGGCCGACGACGGCGAACTGGACCCCGGCATTGGCGCCGGACGCGCCGGCCTCGTGCCAGACGATGTGGCTTTCCCAGCCCACCACGACCTCTTCGCCGGGCCGCGTCAGCACCTGCAGCGCCACCTGGTTCGCCATGGTGCCGCTGGGGACGAAGAGGGCGTCTTCCTTGCCGAGCAGGGAGGCCACGCGCTCCTGCAGCCGGTTGATCGACGGATCCTCGCCGTACTGGTCGTCGCCGACCGGCGCCTCCGCCATGGCGCGCCGCATCGCCGGCGACGGCAGGGTCACGGTGTCTGAACGAAGATCGATGCGGTCCATCATCGGCTCCAGGCGAGGGTGAGGTCCGCTTAATGCCACGGGTGGGGTATCGAAGGTGAAAAATGAGGCAATCCGCGAATGTGCTTTCGATTGACAGGATTTCCCGATCGACGGTATTTTCGCGAGTGATTTTCTAACGCTAAATCAAATCAGTAACGCAAAAACCTGCGAAATAAAGCGAGCCGCCGAGCCAGTGCCGGTCGAATCAGTTTCCCTCTTCTCTGACTATCGGTTCATGATGTCGGAGCTCCTCGTGACTGGATTTAGAATAAATCCAATGTCGCCCGCAAGAACTCGCAGGCCCTTCGCATGACCACGGCGCTCCGTGTTCTGGTGACCGACCCCGATAAGGTCGCAAGCCAGCTGATCAAGCAGACGGTGACGGCGCGACGCGCCGCCGAAGTCATCCAGGTCGCCAACGCCGATGAAGCCCGCACCATGATCTCCGGAGATGCCGGGATCTTCGATTTGGCGTTCGTGGAGGCGGACCTGCCGGACGAGCCCGGCCTCAGGCTGGCCCGTTGGATCCGCACCGACGAGAAGAGCCACCGGCCGAACCTGCCGATCATCCTGATGTCGGGCGGCTTCACGCCCGAGAGCACCAAGGCGGCGATGCATGCCGGCGCGCGCTTCCTGCTGCCGAAGCCGTTCAACTCGGGCCGCCTCACGCTGATGATCCAGGAGGCGACCACCGCCTATCCGAACTTCATCATCAGCCCGTCCTATGTCGGTCCCGATCGCCGCGTGTCGAAGCGGCCGGTCAAGGCCGACCGGCGGGTAGCGAAGTCGGTCGCGGTCCAGATCGTCGACGAGCCTGGCAACTACGTGCTTGGCTCGGAGACCATCGTCGTCATCTTCGACTACCTCAAGCTCCGCCTCTCGGGTTCCGGCAACGACATGTTCCGGGACTTCATCCTGCGCCCGCACCTCGCCCGTGCCATGCACAACATCCCGGTGCTGCAGGACCGCCTGCTGACCAAGGTGACGCAGCAGCACACCATCTTGCAGGCGGACAACGACGCGCTCGCCAACGGCGCGAACGGCAGCACGCTGAAGCGCATGCATCGCTCGGCCCATACCATATCGGTCGACACGGCCACCGCCGGCTTCACGCTGATGGCGGCGATCGCTACATCGCTGCACCACTACACGTCCGGCGCCTACGACATCTCCGACCGGCTGGTCCGCTTCCTGTCGACCCATGTCGTGGCGCTGAAGTCGGCGATCGCGCATCGCATCTTCGACGACGGCGGCGCGGTCGGCCACACCATCGTCTCGACCATCGGCGCCGCCGAGGCGATCTTCCGGCGACCTGCCAACGCCTAAGAGGCCGCGAGCCGCCGGACCGTCGCTTCGGTCTCCGCGACCAGTCGCTTCATCAGCGCCGCCGCCGATTGCCGGCGCGCGAGACCAAGCCCCTGCCCGGCCCAGAGCGACAAGAACTCGGTCCGCCCCCGCTTCCCCGCCTCGGTCCGGAGCGGCCGGGTGAGCGCGTTCTGTAAGGGGAAGCCCGGCACGTCCTGATCGCCGATCTCCGTCATCACGCGATTGACGATGCCGCGGGCCGGGCGGCCCGAGAAGGCGCGGGTGATGCGGGTCTCGTGCGCGCTCGTGGCGAGGATCGCCTGCTTGTAGGCGTCGGGTATCCCGGCCTCCTCGCAGGTGAGGAAGGCGGTACCCATCTGCACGGCGCTCGCCCCCAGCGCCAGCGCGGCGGCGATTCCGCGCCCGTCCATGATGCCACCGGACGCAATGACGGGAACGCGAACCGCGTCGACCACCTGCGGAACCAGCGCCATGGTGCCGATCATCGCCGCCTCGAACGGCTGGGCGAAGCTGCCGCGATGGCCGCCGGCCTCGCTGCCCTGGGCGACCACGGCATCGACGCCGAGTTCGACCAGAACCGCTGCCTCCGCGGCCGTGGTAGCGGTGCCGAAGACGAGCATGCCACGCGCCTTGGCGGCGTCGATGGCGTCCCGCGGCACTGGTGCGAAGGCAAAGCTGAACACGGCGGCGCCAGAATCCAGGACAGCGCCAAGCTGGTCGGCGAACCCATAGTTCGGTGCGACGGGCGCCGACGGCGGCGGCAGCCCAAGCTCGGCGTAGTAGGGAGCGAGCCGCGCGATGTCGGCGGCGTAGTCCTTCGGCGCCACCGGCGCCGGCAGCGGCGCGAACAGATTGGCGGCGAACGGTCGCCTGGTCGCATCGCGGAGCGCCTTGAGCGTCTCCGCCAGCTGCGTCGGCGCCATGTACGCCCCGCCGATGGAGCCGAGGCCGCCTGCCTCCGAGACGGCGGCGGCCAGCGCCGGCGTATCCCCCCCGCCGGCCATCGGCGCCTGGATGATCGGGTGGACGAGGCCGAGACGCTCGGTCAGCGAGTTGCGGAACGGCATGAAGACCCTCCTCGGCGACGTGCCAGGAGAACCCTAGGCCGGGTGGTTCGCGGCGGATAACGATTTTCCGCGATAGCCGATATCGGATTGGCCGATAGCTACTCCGCGGCGGCCTGGATCTCGGACGGCCGGGCACCATCGACGAAGGCCCGGAGCGCGCTGGAAACGAGCGCATCCTTGCGGCGGATGAATACCGTCACGACCTCCGCGTCATCCGGCGATAACGCATGCAACGCGACTCTGCCGTCCCGCGCCACGGCCGCGACCACGCCTCTCGGCAAGAGACTCACGCCGAGACCGGCGCCGACGCATCCGAGGATGCCGTCAATGGTGCCGCACTCGAGGTAGCGAAGGCCGACGATGCCCTTCGCCGCCAGGATCGCTTCCAGCCGCCGGCGATAGGAGCAGCCGACACGCAGCACCACGATCTTGAGGCGCGCAACGGCAGCGAGATCGGGCGGCCGCTTGATCCGAGGGTGAACGCCTTTATGGCGAAGCCGCCCGAACGCAGCGGCTCTAGCAGCCCCTCATCGGCAAGTCTGAGCAGCGCCGCCCGGACCGGCGTGCGGGAGGCGCCGATGCGCGCAACCATCGAGGGTTCGGAGATGCGCTCGCCCGGCGTCAGCGTCCCCGTCAACACGAGGTCGCGGATCGCGAGCTGGGCCCGGACGGTCTGCGAGCCGGAGCGATCCGCTTCGAGTTCGACGGCAAACGACCATCGGCTGTTTTCGGCTCCCCGTATCCGCCCTGCATACAGGAATACGGAGAATGGCCGGCCATCAACGGGCTTTCCGGCCGACGCGGGCCGGCCGCGCCCTCGACGGTATACAGTCAGCCGGCCGGGTGGCCGCGCTCGGCCTGGTCGATCGCCATGCGGAAGGAGAGGATGCGCTCCGCCAGCGCCTCGTATTGCGGGTCGATATGGGCGCCGTCGACATAGTACTCGCCGTTCGCGGGGGCACCGCGCCGGGCGATGATCACCTTCTTCGCCCAGGCGACCTCTTCCGGCGTCGGCCCGTAGGCCTCGTTGGCGACGGGGATCAACGCCGGGTCCTCGAACACCTTGCCGTCGAATCCCATCTCGCGGCTGGCGAGGCTGGCCTCGCGGAAGCCGGCCGGGCTGTCCTTGGCATCACGGAAGGAACTGTCGATTACCGCGAGCCCATTGGCGCGCGCGGCCAGGACCAGCGAGGCCAGGGCCGGCACCACCGGCCAGCGGTTCGGCGCCGGGCGCCGGAAGGCGTTCAGGCCGCGGGAGAGATCGCCGAGGCCGACCGTGAGGCCCACCATGCGCGGCGTCGCCCGTGCGATCTCCTGCACGTTCACCAGGCCGCGAGGCGTCTCGATCATGCCCCAGAGCCGGAGCGTCGGCGGCGCACCGTTGGCGACCAGCACGGCCTCGACCGCGCGCAGCATCTCCGGCCCCTCGGTCTTCGCCAGAACGATGCCGTCGAGCGGCGCCTTCGCCAGCGCCGCGAGGTCGGCATAGCCCCAGGGCGTGTCGAGGCCGTTGACGGTGCAGAGACGTTCCTGGCGGCGGAAACCGCCGGTGTTCAGCACGTCGACCACGCGCTTTCGTGCCTGGTCCTTGTCGCCGGGAGGGACCGAGTCCTCGATCTCGAACAGGAGAACGTCGGGGTGAAGCGACGCCGCCGCCTCGTAGGCGCCGGCGTCGACGCCGAGACGGTAGAGAACACTCCGTCTCGGCGTCGGCAGCCTGGGCTCGGCCATTACTTCTTGCTGATGTTCCAGTAGAAGCTCGACGGCGAACGCATCACGCCCTCCAGGCTCTTGCGATAGGCAATGGGCTGGAACACCTGGCCGAAGGAAATGAAGGGCAAAATCTCGTACTGCCGCTTCTGCAGCTGAACGACGATCGCCTTTTGCTTCTCCAGATCCGGCTCGGCAATCCAGGCCGCGCGCAGCTTCTGGATCTCGTCATCGCAGGGCCAGCCGTGCCAGGCCTTGTCGCAGTCGGCCGCCGCCGCGGTCGCCCACGGCGTCGCCGCCTGGAAGCCGTTCTCGGAAGTGAAGAAGATGTTCCAGCCGCCGGCGTTCGGCGCGTCCTTCTTGGTCCGGCGCTGCAGCATGGTGGCCCAGTCGATCGCCTGGAGGTCGACCTTGGCGCCGATCTTCTTGAGGTTGTCGGCGGTCAGAAGCGCCGCCGCGTGGAACATCGGGAAGTCGGTCGGATCGAGGACGACGATCGGATCGCCCTTGTAGCCCGACTCTTCAAGCAGCCTCTTTGCGGTCGCGATCCGCTTGGCCGGATCCTTCTCCTTCACCGCCTCGGCGCCGACGTCGCTCTCGAACGGCGTGCCGCAGACGAAGGCGGCCGGACAGACCTTCCAGAAGGCCTGGTCGCTGCCGGCGGCGGCGCGCAGGTACTCCTCCTGGTCGGTCATCCACAGCAGCGCCTGGCGCGCCTTCGGATGGTTGAAGGGCGGGTGGATGTGGTTCGGGCGGATCATGGTCTGCAGGCCCCAGGGATCGGTCGAGACCACGACCACGTTCGGGTTCTTCTGCAGCACCGGCACCAGGTCGACGGCCGGCGTCTCCCAATAGTCGACCTCGCCGGCCTGAAGTGCGGCCGCCGTCGTCGCCGCGTCCGGCATGATCAGCCATTCGACGCGATCGACCTTCACCACCTTGCCGCCGGCGCCGAAGCTGGCCGGCTCGGCGCGGGGCACGTACTTCGCGTTCTTGGTGTAGACGACCTTCGATCCAGGCACCCACTCCTTCTCCTGGAAGACGAAGGGGCCGGAGCCGATATGCACCTGGATCTGCTGGAAGGCATCGGTCTTGGCGACCGCTTCCTTCATGATGAACGGCATGTTGCTGTTCATCCGCGCCAGGGATTCGAACACCTGGCCGTAGGGCTCCTTCAAGGTCATGCGGAAGCTGGTGCCGTCGACCTTGGCGACCGAGGCGACCTTGGCATAGAGCGCGATGCCCATGATGTCGCGCTTCGACCAGCGCTCCAGCGACTGGATCACGTCCTCGGGCCGCACCGGTTCGCCGTCGCTGAAGGCGAGGCCCGGGCGGAGCTTGAAGGTGTAGGTCAGCTTGTCGGCCGACTGGGTGAAGCTCTCGACCATCTGCGGCTGCGGCGCCAGGTTGAGGTCGAGCGCGAACAGCTGGTCGTAGATCATGGCGCCGTGATTGCGGATGATCGTACCGCCGCCGAAGATCGGGTCGAGGACCCGCAAATCGGATTGCGGTACGACCTTGAGCACGGTCTGTGCGTGGGATGCGGTGACGGTGCCGGCGGCCATCGCGGCTGCGACCAACCAACCTAACGAGTTGCGCATGAAACACTCCTCTTGGTGGGGGAGGCCGAGCGGGCCGAAGAATTTCTCGATGTGAATCCGGTAGCGGACGCGATAATCCCTGTCCAGTTGCACCGCCGCGGTGAGGAATAGACGGACGATGCTGACCCGGATTCATGCAGAAGGGGCGTCAGACCTCCTGTGGTCGCACTGGCAGGAGGGCCGCCGGTTGGCCGAGTTGCCGGCCCAGCTCCGCCCGGCGACGCGCGCCGAGGGCTATGCGATCCAGGCCGAGTTGGAGAAGCGGAGCGGCTTACCGCTCTTCGGCTGGAAGATCGCCGCGACCAGCGTCGCCGGCCAGAAGCACATCAACGTCGAAGGGCCTCTGGCCGGACGCATCCTAGCTGAGCGCGTCCGCGACGCAGCAGCGCCGCTGCCATTCGGCGCGAACGCCATGAAGGTGGCGGAGGCGGAATTCGCCTTCCGCTTTGCGCGCGACCTGCCGCCCCGCGCCAAGCCCTACGCCGTCGCCGAGGTTCTGGACGCGGTCGCAACCCTGCATCCAGCGATCGAGGTACCGGACTCGCGCTACGACGACTTCGTCAAGGTCGGCGCCGCACAGCTGATCGCCGACAATGCCTGCGCGCACGACTTCGTTCTGGGAGCGGCGACTTCGGCGGACTGGCGGTCGATGGACCTGGTCGAGCATCAGGTCAAAGGCATCGTCGCCGGCAAGCTGGAACGGGATGGCAAGGGCGCCAATGTGCTGGGCGATCCGCGTGTGGCGCTGACCTGGCTCGCCAACGAGCTTTCCGGCCTCGGCATCACGCTGGGATCGGGGCAGGTGGTGACCACCGGCACCTGCGTGATCCCGCTGCCGATCGCGCCCGGCGACGAGGTGCTGGCCGACTTCAGCGTGCTCGGCCGCCTCGCCATCCGCTTCGCAAAATAGCGCCGCCTTGCCATCATTCCGCGACACCGCTAAGGTGGACGCATGATGAAGATGCGGCCGGCAGCCGGCGCTCTCTATTTTGCGCGATACTTTACCCGCTGGTACGGACCGGCGGCTTAAGGCTCGCGCTCACGCGTAAACCCGAAGCCGCCCTTCCGAGGCGGCTTTTGTGTTTCTAGGGACATTCCCCGCACGAATTCCGCCGACGAAGACGCGGCCTCTCGAACAGGAGGTCGGCATGACGTCGAACAATTGGTCGCCCGCGGGCTGGAGATCGAATCCGATCCGGCAGGCCCCGACCTACCCGGATGCCTCCGCGCTCGCAGCAACCGAAGACGCGCTGCGACGATCGCCGCCGCTGGTCTTCGCCGGCGAGGTCCGAAACCTGAAGGCGGCGCTGGCGCGCGTCGCCAAGGGCGAGGCCTTCCTGTTGCAGGGCGGCGACTGCGCCGAAAGCTTCGAGCAGTTCTCCGCCGATGGCATCCGCGACACCTTCAAGGTGCTGCTGCAGATGGCGGTGGCGCTGACCTTCGGCGGCGCCTCGCCGGTGGTGAAGGTCGGCCGCGTCGCCGGCCAGTTCGCCAAGCCGCGCAGCGAGAACATGGAGACCGTCGGCGGCACGAGCCTGCCCAGCTACCGCGGCGACATCATCAACGGCCACGCCTTCGACGAGGCGTCCAGAACGCCCGATCCGGCGCGGATGCTGAAGGCCTACAGCCAGTCGGCATCGACGCTGAACCTGCTCAGGGCCTTCGCCCAGGGCGGCTTCGCCGATCTCGCACGCGTGCACCAATGGACGCTCGAATTCGTCGCCAACTCGCCCCAGGGCGTTCGCTACGAGCGGCTGGCCGGCCGCATCGGCGAGGCCCTGGCCTTCATGGCCGCCTGCGGCGTGTCGTCGACGTCGGTGTCGCAGCTCGCCCAGACCGATTTCTACACCAGCCACGAAGCCCTGCTGCTGCCCTACGAGGAGGCGCTGACCCGCGTCGATAGCCTGACCGGCGACTGGTACGACTGCTCGACCCATCTGCCCTGGATCGGCGAGCGCACGCGCCAGCTCGACGGCGCCCATATCGCCTTCTGCCAGGGGATCAAGAACCCGGTCGGCGTCAAGGTCGGGCCGACGATGACGGCGGACGAGGTCATCCGCCTGATCGACGCGCTCAACCCGGAGAACGAGTCCGGGCGGCTGACGCTCATCATCCGCATGGGCGCCGACAAGGTCGGTGCGGTGCTGCCAGGGCTGGTGCGCGCGGTCGAGCGCGAGGGCCGCAATGTGGTGTGGTCATGCGATCCCATGCACGGCAACAGGATCAAGACGCCGGGCGGCTACAATACCCGGCCCTTCGACCGCATCCTGGCCGAGGTCCGCGCCTTCTTCGACGTGCATCGGGCCGAGGGCACGCATGCCGGCGGCATCCATGTCGAGATGACCGGTCAGGACGTGACCGAATGCGTCGGCGGCGCCCAGGCGATCAGCGAAGCCCGGCTCGGCGACCGCTACCACACGCAATGCGACCCGCGCCTCAACGGCTCCCAGGCGCTCGAGCTCGCCTTCCTGCTGGCCGAGGAGCTGAAGGCCGAGCGCGACATGCGGGGGACCTCGTTGGCGGCCGTCGCTGACTAGTGGCCCAGGACGGTCTCCCACCCGGTTGCTCGCGTGTGTCGGGCCTGCCAGAGTGAGGCGACAGGCCGGCAGCGACCGCCGTTCCGGCATCCCAGGGTTCATGCGAAGCTACTTCCGCTACCGGCAAGGAGAGCACCATGGCCGACGGTTCGATGATCACGCGCACGCTTGCAGCCGCTTTGATGGGAGCGACGATCCTGGCTTCGCCGGCCGTGGCGCAGCCGAAGACGCTCATCGTCGCGCCACATGCCGAACCCAAGGTGTTCGACCCGCACCAGACCGGCGTCAACATCACGACCATGCACGCCGCCATGATCTACGACCAGTTGTTCGGCTGGGACGAGAAGATGGCCGCACAGCCGCAGGCCGTCGGCAACCACACCGTCTCGCCCGACAAGCTGACCTACACCTTCACGCTCCGGCCCGGCCAGGTCTTCCATGACGGCACGCCGGTCACGACCAAGGACGTGATCGCGACGCTGACCCGCACGCTGAAGCGCGACACCCAGATCCAAAAACTGGCCGAAGCCATCGCCAGCATGGAGCGCGTCGACGACAAGACCTTCTTGGTCAAGCTGAAGGAGCCCTTCGGCTTCGTCGAGCACCTGATCGGCGGTTCCAACAACGTCGCCGGCGGCATCATGCGCGAGAAGGAGGCGATGACCGATCCCTTTACGCCGATCAACGAATACATCGGCTCCGGTCCCTACAAGTTCAGCCGCGCCGAATGGGCCCCGGGCTCGAAGATCGTCTACGAGAAGCACGCGGCCTATCAACCGCGTTCGGAGCCGGCATCGGCGATGTCCGGCGGCAAGGTCGCGCGCATGGATCGCATCGAGTGGCGGATCATTCCGGATCAGTCGGTCGCCATGGCCGCGCTGCGCGCCGGCGAGATCGACTTCCTCGACGCGCCGCCGATCGACCTGGTCAACACGGTGGTCAACAACCCCGACATCGTCGTCGGCGAGGTTTGGCCGATCGAGAACCAGGGCGTGTTCCGGATGAACCAGATACATCCGCCCTTCAACAACCTGAAGGCCCGGCTCGCGGTGGCGTATGCGGTCAACCAGGTCGATTACATGACCGCCGGCGTCGGCGACAAGCGCTACTGGCGCGAATGCTACGCCTATTGGCTCTGCAGCAGCCCGAACGGCACCGAGGCCGGTTCCGAGCCGTTCCGCAAGCCCGACCTTGAGAAGGCGCGCCAGCTGGTCAAGGAATCCGGCGTCGGCAACGTGCCCGTCGTCATCATCGGCGGCAGCGACGTGCCGATGTACAACGCCATGAGCCTGCTGACGGCCGAGATGCTGAAGAAGATCGGCTTCACCGTCGACCTGCAGCTCTCGGACTGGGGGAGCGTCGCCGCACGGCGCGCCAAGAAGGACCCGCCAGGCCAGGGCGGCTGGAACATGTTCCACACCTCTGCCAACGGCGCGCAGCTGACCAGCCCGATGACCAGCCCGTCGACGATCATGACCTGCGACGGCAAGAACTTCGTGGGCTGGCCCTGCGACGAAGTCGTCGAGAAGATGCGCGACCAGTACATCAAGGAGACCGATCCCAAGAAGCAGCAGGAGCTGGTCGAAGCCATGCACAAGCGGCTCTGGGAGGTGATTCCCTACGTGCCGCTCGGCCAGTTCAAGCAGCCCTTCCTCTGGCGGAAGAACGTCTCGGGCGTGCTGAAGGCCAACACGCTGGTGTTCTGGAACATCACCAAGAGCTGACGATGAAGGGCTACGAGACGCTCGGCATCGCCGCCGATCCTGCGCGGATCCGTGCCTTCGTTCGGGGCACGGGTCCGACGGTGGTGATGCTGGCTGGCATGGGGCGACCGCCGGGCGATCTCGAAGCCTTTGGCAAGACCATCGCCGATGCCGGCTACCGCGTCGCCCTGACCGAGTATCGCGGCATCGGCGAGAGTACGGGGCCGCTCGGCAACATCACCTTCCACGATCTGGCGAAGGACGTGGCGGCGGTGATCGACAGGGTCGGCGGCGCGCCGGTGGCCCTGGTCGGCCATGCCTTCGGCAACCGCATCTGCCGGACGGTGGCCGCCGACCGGCCGGACCTGGTGACGTGCGTGGTGATGCTCGGGGCCAGCGGCAAGGTGCAACCGAGCGCCGAGGTGGCAGCAGCGATCAAGGTCGCGCAATCGATGCACCTGCCGCGCAAGGACCGCGAGGCCGCCGTACGGCTCGCCTGGTTCGGACCCGGACGCGACATCTCGGGCTGGCTCGACGAGAATTGGTCGCAACCCTTCATCCAGGGCGCGCTCAAGGCGGCGGACGCGACGCCGCTAGCCGAGTTCTGGACGGCCGGCAAGGCGCCTATCCTGATCGTCCAGGGCTTGGCCGACGTCTCGGCGCCGCCTGAGAACGGCCGGCTGCTCAAGGAAGAGGTCGGCGAGCGGGCGACCCTGATCGAGCTCGAAGGCGTCGGCCACTCGCTGCCGGTGGAGGCGCCCGAGGAGGTGGCGGCTCCGGTCCTCGGATACCTGGCCCGGCATCTCAAGCGATAGCGTACCGCTGCCGGCGGAACTCGCTTGAAACCGGGGTCCGTCCGTGGACGCTTGTGGCGATCCAGGGGAGGACGCGCGTGACCAGCCAGCATCGGGACCAGCCCTTCCGCCTCATGCTGCATCGGAAGATCCCGATGCGAGACGGCGTCGAGCTCTCGGCCGACATCTACCTGCCGAATCCCGGCGACGGCCGCTATCCCACCCTGCTGCTGCGCACGATCTATCACAGCAAGGACCCGCGCTATGTGCGCTGGGCCGTCGGCTTCGTGAAGGCGGGATACGCCGTGGTGCTGCAGGATTGCCGCGGCCGCCATGATTCCGATGGCACCTGGGACCCGTATATCTGCGAGGTGCCGGACGGCTACGACACTCATGAGTGGATCGGCAGGCAGCCCTGGAGCACCGGCCGCATCGGCACCTTCGGCGTCTCCTATCCGGGATTCACCCAGAGCTGCCCTGCGCCCGACGGCAGCAAGCATCTGCAGGCGCTGGTGCCGATCGCTTCCCAGCAGGACAACTTCGGCCATCATCGCTGCGACGGACTGATCGCCTGGGCCAACACCGTCTTCTTCCCCAACATGATCGGCCGCACCATGCAGGGCGAGGCGCTGGCGCAGCTCGACCTGCAGGCGATCCAGCGCCGCCTGCCGCTGCACGATGTCTGGGACGACATCGGCGACTGCGCCTATGTGCGGGACGTGGTTACGAACGAGGCCTATGGACACTTCTGGTCCAACTACTCCTTGCGTCACCGCTACGACAAGGTCGAGGTGCCGTCCTACTTCATGACCGGCTGGTACGACTCTCTCCTGAACGAGACGATCAAGGTCTTCCAGGGCTGGCGCAAGCACGCACGGTCGCCGGAGGCGCGGCGGCTGACCAAGATCATCATCGGGCCCTGGAGCCACCAGGTCGCGCCCTGGGGCCGGCCGCAGCCGGGATACCAGGTGGAGCCGGACGGCGCCTTCGACGCCGCCGTTTTCGGCCCACAGGCGCAGATGGACATCGTCGCCGAGCATCTCCGCTGGTACGACGCGCGCCTCAAGGACGTGAAGAACGGCATGGACGAGGAGCCGCCGCTCCACCTGTTCGTCATGGGCGAGAACGCCTGGCGCTTCGAAAGCGAATGGCCGCTGGCCCGCACCCGCTGGACCGACTTCTATCTCCACGCCGATGGCGGGCTCAGCCGCGACAAGCCGGGGGCCAGGGAGACACCCGACCGCTTCCGCTACGACCCGAACGATCCGGTGCCGACCTGGGGCGGCAGCTACCAGATGAAGGACCTGGGCGGACCGAAGGATCGCCGCAAGCTCGAGGAGCGCACCGACGTGCTGGTCTACACCACGCCGCCGCTCGACCAGGATGTCGAGGTGACCGGGCCGGTGACGGCGACGATCTGGGCCCAGTCCTCGGCGCTCGACACCGACTTCACCGCCTCGCTGATCGACGTCTATCCGGATGGCCGCGCCATCCTGCTCACCGACGGCATCTGCCGCGCCCGCTTCCGCAAGGCTGCCGACGGATGGACGCCCGAGGATCTGCGCCAGGGCAAGGCGCCCTACGAGCGGCTTTACGAGCCGGGTTTCGTCCCGGAGATGCTGACACCGGGAACGCCGGCCGAGTTCAAGATCGACCTGTGGTCGACCTCGAACCTGTTCAGGAGGGGCCACCGCATCCGGGTCGAGATCTCGTCTTCGAACTTCCCGCGCTATGATCGGAACCTGAACACCGGCGGCCGCGTCGGCTTCGAAGCCAAGGGCCAGCCTGCCGATCAGGCCGTGCATCATGACGACCGGATGCCGTCCCGCATCACACTTCCGGTCATTCCGCGCTAACCCGACGGAGACGAGCATGCTGACCAAGACGAATCTCGCCGACTATGCCGAGAACGGCTACGTCATCCCCGACTTCCGGGTGCCGATGGACATCATCGAAGACATCAGGCGCGACCACGACCGGCTGATCCAGCGCCACCCGCAATTCGTCGACTACTGCCCGAGCGTGCTCGCCTACGACACCACCTTCCTCAACTACGCCCGCATCCCGGCGATCGTCGACATGGTCGAGCAGATCCTGGGTCCGGATTTCGCGCTCTGGAACTCGAGCTTCTTCGCCAAGCCGGCCTTCAAGGGCCGGAAGACGCCCTGGCATCAGGACGGCGAGTACTGGCCCATCCGCCCGATCGCCACATGCACGGTGTGGATCGCGGTCGACCCCTCGACCAGGGAGAATGGTTGCCTTCGCATCATCAAGGGTTCGCACAAGGAGAAGCGCCTGTTCCAGCACGCCCAGAACGACGCGACCAACCTGACGCTGAACCAGGAGCTCAACCCGGCCGAGTATAATGAGAAGGATGCGGTCGACCTCGTCCTCGAATGCGGCCAGGTCTCGCTGCACGACGTGTTCCTGATCCACGGCTCGGAAGCCAACACCTCGCCCAACCCCAGGCGCGGCATGACGCTCCGCTACATGCCGACGACCTCGGTCTTCGACCGCGACCTCGCCGACCGTCAGATGGCCGCAAAGAACCTGAAGACCGGCCACTCCCAGCGCACCCTGTTCCTGATGCGCGGCGGCGACAAGAGCGGCCGGAACGACTTCCGCGTGAGGCTGTAGCGCTTTCACCCCGCGGGTGGCCATGTCGTCGCGCGGGCGCCGGTTCCGGCTTACGTCAGGCGCGGCGACATCGCTCGCGGCGGATGTTCGAAATCATCATCGGGCACTCCTGATGACGGAAAGCTTCGCACCGAACGTCCAGGCGATCCATTCCATATCCCGGCCGCATTCGACGGTTTTCATCTACGCTGGAACGGCTTCTTCAGAGGAGGATTCGATGACCTGGAAGCATGGCCATTTTCATTGGAACGAGCTGATGACGCGTGACGCCGAGCGCGCGAAGGCCTTCTATGCCAAGATTATCTGCTGGAGCTTCGAGTCGATGACGGCAGCCGATGGCGGTACCTACTGGGTCGCGAGCCTCGACGGACGGCCGGTCGCCGGCATCTTCGACCTCAGCGGACCGAAATTCGCGGGCGTGCCCGAGAGCTGGATGGCCTATCTCGCCGTCGACGACGTCGACAAGCGTGTGAAGGCGGCGGTCGCCGCCGGCGCCACACTCATGCGCCCGATCTTCGACGTCCCCCATGTCGGCCGCATCGCCATCCTCTCCGAGCCCGGCGGCGCCGGCATCGGCTGGATGACGCCGGCGTCCTAGGCGATCACGCCATGCTTGCTCAAGCTAGCAAGCTCGCTCGCCGATAGGCCGAGGACGTTCGCGAGAACGCCGTTCGTGTGCTGGCCGAGGATCGGCGCCGGTGCGACGGGCAGGCGTGCCTCGCCGCCGAAGGCGAGCGGGTTTCCGGGCATCAGGTGGCGGCCGATTTCCGGATGCTCGACCTCCTGAAACAGCGGGTTGGCGACCGAACAGCGCGGGTCCTCGGCGATCAGCTGGCGGAAATCCTGGTAGGGCCCCCAGAGGACGCCGCCGCGATCTAGCGCAGCCTTGATCTCGGTGAGCGTGCGGGCGGCGAACCACGGCGCCAGCACCGCGGCGATGGCATCGCGGGCGATGAATCGGCCGCCCTCGTCGTCGAGGTCGACCTGCATCATCGGCCCGATCATGGCGACGCGATCGGCGAGACCGGTCGCCTCGCAAAGAGATCTGAACTGGCGCGTGGTGATGGCGACGACCATGACCCGGCGGCCGTCCCTGGTCGGGAAGTCGCGGCCGAAGGCGCCGTAGACGTCGTTGCCGACCGGCTCGCGCTGCACGCCGTTGATCTCGACCTCGGCCAAATAGCCGAGGTTGCCGACGGTGGCGAGCATGACGTCGGAGAGCGCCAGCGTAACCTGCTGGCCCTTGCCGGTGCGCGTCCGCCGCCGCTCGGCCGCCAGCAATCCGGTCGCGAGATAGAGGCCCGCCGCCACGTCCCAGGCCGGCAGCACATGGTTTACCGGCTCGCCGCCGTGGCCCGTGGCCGAAGGAAAGCCGCTGGCGCAGTTGACCGTATAGTCGAGCGCATTGCTGCCGTCGGCATTGCCGGTGAGCCTCAGCATGATGAGGTCGGCGCGCTTGGCCGCCAGCGCGTCATAGTCCAGCCAGCGGCCGCCGAGATTGGTCGAGAGGATGCCGCCGCCGGCGCCCGGTGCGGTCGCGAGTGCCACCGCCAGCTCCCGCCCCTCCGGCTTGTCGAGGGCGAGGCACACCGACTTCTTCGCCTTGTTCAGGCTGGCCCAGTAGAGGCTGTGGCCGTCCTTGGTGACGGGCCAGCGCGTGCGATCGATGCCGCCGCCGATCGGATCGATGCGGATCACCTCGGCGCCGAGCTGCGCCAAGGTCATGCCGCCGAGAGGCGCGGCGACGAAGGCCGGGATTTCGACGATGCGCAGATCGCCCAGGATCTTGTCCAAGGAACCTCCAGACGTTTCGCCCGGCACTATCCATAGCCCGACCGCTGTCGTCACGCGCAGTATAAGGAGCCATGAGCGCCCCAAAGATCGCCTCCGTCCGCACGCTCCTGATCCGGCTGCCCTTGGCGCGGCCGATGGCCGGGCCGTTCGGGCAGCTCGCCGCGCGGCACAACCTCCTGGCCGTCATCGAGACGGACAGCGGCACGCGCGGCATCGGCGAGGTCTGGTCCAACTTCCCGCCCTGGGGCTGCGCCGAGCGGAAGGAGATCGTCGATCGCGCGCTCAAGCCGCTGCTGATCGGCCAGACGCTCGACGATCCGACGCGCCTCTACCGGCTGATGCATCAGAAAACGCGGCTTCTGGCGCTGCAATGGGGCGCGCCCGGGCCGGTGCACCAGGCCGTCGCCGGTGTCGACATCGCCGTCTGGGATGCGCACGCCCGCCATCTCGGCCGGCCGCTTCGCAAACTCATCGCCGAGGACGCCCCGGACGAGGTCCCGGCCTATGCCAGCGGCATCGGCCCCGACGATACGATCGAGCGCATCGAGGCCTCGCGGGCTGCCGGACACTCCCGCTTCAAGATTCGCATTCCGTTCGGCGTCGAGGTGGCGCGGCGCATGCTGCGGGAAGCCCGGGCGGCCAGCGGCACCGCCCCGCTGATGGCCGATGGCAACCAGGCGCTCTCGGTCGCCGAGGCCGAAGCCCTGATCCCCGATCTCGCCGCAGCCAGGCTCGAATGGCTGGAAGAACCCTTCCCTGTCGACGACGTCGACGACTACCTGGCCTTCGCCCGCAAGTGCCCGGTGCCTCTCGCCTGGGGTGAGAACGCCCGTGGGCTGGAGGGGCTGGAACGCTGCATCGAGTCGCCGGCAAAGGTGATCCAGCCGGACATAACCAAGACGCTCGGCATCAGCGAGGGGCTCGTCGTCGGCCGCCGCGTGCTTGCCGCCGGCAAGCGGCTCTGCTTCCACATGTATGGTGGACCGGTCGGCCTGATCGCCTCGGCCCAGCTCACCGCCGGTTTGCGTGGCGACTGGCTGGAGATGGACGGCAATCCCAACCCGCTCTACGACCGCGTGGTGGCGATGCCGCCCATGGTGCGCGGCGGATGCCTGGTCCTGAACGACACACCGGGATTGGGCGTGACCCTTGCCCCCGAATACGAAGACCAGCTGAGGTCGATCCCCGCATGACCAAGAAGCCCAATCTGCTGTTCCTGTTCTCAGACCAGCATGCGCGTCATGTGACCGGCTGCTACGGCGACAAGCTGGTGAAGACGCCGAACCTGGATCGCCTCGCCGCCGGCGGCGTCACCTTCGACAATGCCTATTGTCCCTCGCCGATCTGCGTGCCGAGCCGCATGTCGATGCTGACCGGGCGTCATCCCTCGGCGCAAGACTGCTGGACCAACGACGACTTCCTCGCCTCCGACCGCGCGACCTGGCTGCATGCGCTGGGCGCGGCGGGTTATCGTCCACATCTCGCCGGCCGGCTGCACGCCATGGGCCCGGACCAGATGCATGGCTACGTCACGCGCAATGTCGGCGACCACAGCGCCAACTATGCAGGCATCCCGCGCCGCGACATGGGGCCTCTGCACCAGACCAACGATCCCTGGGCCATCAGCGTCGACGTCTCCGGCGCCGGCCAGAGCTCGTACCAGGTCAAGGACATCGAGACCACGGACGCCGCCTGCGCCGAGCTCGAGCGCATCGCCGCCCAGAGGCGGAATGGCGGTAGCGATCCCTTCTGCCTCTCGGTCGGCCTGATGCTGCCGCATCCCCCCTATGTCGCCTGGGCCGAGGACTACGCGCTCTACGCCGACAAGATCCATCCGCCGGCGCTGCCCCTTGCCGAGCACCCCTGGCTCGACTGGTGGCGGAATGATCGCGGCATCGCCACGGTCGACCCGGCGGCGGCGCTGAGGGCACGGGCCGCCTATTGGGGCCTGGTCACGCGTCTCGACATCCTGATCGGCCGGATCCTCGACACGCTGGAGCGCCTCGGCCTCGCCGAGGACACGCTGGTCGTCTACACCTCCGACCATGGCGACCAGCTCGGCGAGCGCGGGCTCTGGTGGAAGCACACCTTCTACGAGGAGTCGGCGTCGGTGCCGCTGATCCTGCGCTGGCCGGGCCATCTGCCGGCGGGCCAGCGGCGGCCTCAGGTGGTGAACCTGATCGACGTGACGGCGACGATCCTGGATGCGCTCGGCGCCTCGCCGCTGCCGCATGCGCAGGGCACCAGCCTGCTCGGCATCGCCCGCGATGCCACGACGCCGTGGATCGATGAGACCTTCTCCGAGTACTGCACCGACGCGATCCCGGCCTGGACCGGCGGCATGGCCGTCCGCCAGCGCATGATCCGCTCGGGTCGCTGGAAGCTGGTCTACTACCATGGCTATCGCCCGCAGCTCTTCGACCTCGCCGATGATCCGCGCGAGCTCGCCGATCTCGCCGAGGTATCCGCCCATCGCGCCCTGCGCGAGCAGCTCACCGCCAAGCTCCTGGCCGAATGGGACCCGGACGCCATCGAGGCCCGGATGAAAGCGCGCCGGAAGGACAAGGACGTCATCGGCGACTGGGCCCGCGCGGTCCTGCCTGCCGACCAGCATCGCTGGAAGCTGACGCCGGAGCAGAACCGCATCGACGACCGGGCCGCCGAATGACCGCGCGGCGGCAGATTCCCCGGCCCCTGGTCGGCATCACGGTGATGCCGGAATTCTTCCAGGTCGAAGGCGTCGAGGGCGTGCTCGACAACCTCGCCAAGCGCGCAGGCGCGACGGCGATCGCCACATCCCCCTATGTCATGACGCCGGCGGCCGAGGGCGAGGGCTCGCGCGAGCCGCCGGTCGATGCCGGCGCCGGCTCGGTGCGCCTTCTCGATCGTCCCCTCTGGGGCCGGCGCGAACTCTCGGTGCGGACCGCGCCGAGCTGGACGCCGGATGCGAGCCTCTATCGTGGGCTTCGCTACCAGCCGGCGGTGCCCGACGAGCTGACCGCCGCCCATGGCCGGGTGGTCGCCGACGCGATCCGCTCCGCCAAAGCCCGCGGCCTTCTGGTTCTGCTTCAGGTGCAGGCGGCCATCCCGCCCGGCTATCGCGTGCAGTTCGGCGGACCGATCGAGGAGGACCGCCCCCGCCTTCCCGACGGCACAACGCCGAAGGTTCGCGTCGACAACAACGCCTCGCTCGCCAGCCCGCATATCCACGACTACGCCCGCGCACTAGTGATGGACCTGGTCCGGGCATATCCCGAGATCGACGGGCTCCGCATCGACTGGCCGGAGTACCCGCCCTACTCCCTCGACGGCGCCTTCTTCGATTTCGGCCCGCATGCCGAGGTCGCTGCGAAACGGTTCGGCTGTGACTTCACGGCGATGCGGGACGCAGCCGCTTCGCTGCGCGCCCATCTGCTGGGCCGCCTCACCACCGCCGATCTGACCGGCGGACGGTTCAAGGTCATGCAGGCGCTGATCGACCGGCCCGGCCTTGCGCAATGGCTGTCGTTCAAGGCCGAGCTCTCCGCCGGGATCGTGCGCACCTTCCGCGAGGCGCTTTCCGAGGCGGCGCCCGGCAAGCTCCTTGTCCCCGGCGCGTTCCCGCCGCCCTGGACGGCGCTTTCCGGGTTCTCCTTCGCCCGCGCGGCGGCTCACGCCGACGCCGTGATGGTCAAGCTGTTCACCATGCACTGGCCGATGATGGTCCGCGCCTGGGGAGACGCCCTGGTAGCCGCCAATCCGGCGTTGGCCGGTCGGCCCGAGCTGCCGCGTGCCCTGGCTTCGCTGTTCGACATCGTCGACGATGACGGCTTCGACCGGCTGGAGGATTGGCGCTACCCGGAGCCGGAAGAGGCGCATCCGGTCGGCGCGGCGGCACAGGCACGTAAGCTCACCGACGCCCAGGCCGAGGCAGGCACGATGCCGGTCATCGCGCTGGCCCACGGCTATGGGCCGGTCGAGGATTTCAAGCAGCGCTTCCGCACCGCCTGGACCGCGACCGGCGGGCGCGCCTGGGTCAACCGCTACGGTTATCTCGCCGACGCCAAGCTCGATGCGATCGGCGCCGTCGTCGGAGAGACCGTACTGCCGGCACCGGGTTCTCCTTGACGCCGCCGGGGTCGGGCGCGACCCTGCACGCAACAAAGCAAGTACCGGGGGGAAACGATGATCCGACGATATCTGGCAGCCTTCGCTGCGGTTCTTCTTTTCGCCGCGCCGGCAGCGGCCGCCTGGCCGGAGAAGCCGATCCGCATCGTGGTGCCGTTCGGCCCTGGCGGCACCACGGACATCCTGGCCCGCAGCCTGCAGAAGGTGATGGACGAGAAGAAGCTCGTCTCCCAGCCGGTGGTGATCCAGAACGTCGGCGGCCATTTCTCGGTCGGCGCGCGCCAAGTGATGACCGCGGCGCCGGACGGCTACACCTTCCTTGCCATCCACCTGGCACTGCTGTCGGGCGAGATCGTCGATCCCCGCCGCGGCGTCGGCTACCGCGACTTCGCCCCGGTGGCGCTGACCGGCGGCTTCTGCCTGCATCCGATCGTGCGTGCGGACTCGCCCTACAAGACGCTGAAGGAGCTTCTCGACGCCGCCAAGGAGAAGCCGAACACCATCGTCACCGGCGTCAACATCGGTGCGCTCAACCACATGCTGGGCGTGTTCCTGGAGCAGAGCTATCCGGGCGCCAGGTTCCGCTTCGTCCAGATCGGTGGCGGCGGCGAAAACTTCGCCGCGATCACCGGCGGCCACACCCAGGCGACCGTGCTCTCCAGCTCCGAATACCAGACCTACAAGGCCAACGGCATCCGGGCGCTGGCCTATTCGGGGCCCGAGCGCCTGGCGCTGGAGCCCGCCATCCCGACCACCCGCGAGCTCGGCCTCAACTTCGAGTTCTGCATCGAGAACTACTGGTTCGCGCCCAAGGGCACGCCGCAGGAAGCGATCGACGGCATGTCGAGCGCGCTGGAGAAGGCGGTCGCCACCGACGAGCTTAAGACCTTCTTCGAGAAGCAGGCGCAGACCGGCCAGTTCATGAAGGGCGAGGCCTACCGCCAGAAGCTCGACACCGTCTTCAAGGCGATCGAGCCGGTGGCCAAGGCCGCCGCGCCGCCGAACTGACGGGATGACGGAGGATCCCGAGGCGAGCCGAAGGCGCCGCGTCGACGCGCTGTCCGCCATCGTCGTCCTCGCGGTCGCGATCGGCGTGTTCTTCGCCGCGCGGCGCGAGCCGAAGGCGCTCTATGATCCGTTCGGGCCGGGCACCGCGCCCATGGCGGTCTCCGCCACGCTGGCCGTGCTCGCCATCGTGCTGCTGGTACGCGCGCTTCTCGGCCTTCGCATCGGGCAGTCGGCGCAGAGCCTGATCCTCGGCCTCGACGGCGCGCCGCCCGCGGACTACCGGCTCCGGCCCGAGCTGGCTCTGATCTCCTTCATCGCGACTGTACTCTTCGTCGCTGCCATGGCTATCGGCCTGCCGTTCCTTTGGTCGACGCTCGCCTTCCTGTTCGCGCTGGGCACGGCGATGACCGACCGGAGGCCGCGGTCGATCGCCATCGCCGCCGCGGTCGCCGTCGTCGGCGCGGTCGCGATCGACTTCCTCTTCCGCCGCATCCTGCTCGTCCAGCTGCCGTGACCCTGCTCGACGCGTTCCTCCATCTGCTGACACCCGGCGCCTTCGCGATCATGACGGGCGGCGTCGTCATCGGCATCGCCGTCGGCGTCATGCCCGGCATCACCGCCGGCATGCTGATGGCGCTGGCGCTGCCCTTCACCTACGGGATGAAGAGCGTGGATGCGATCATCATGCTGGTCGCCATGTTCGTCGGCGGCATCTCCGGCGGCCTGGTCACCGCGACCTTGATGCGCATCCCGGGCGAGCCTAACGCGATCATGACCACACTGGACGGCTATCCCCTGGCCAAGCGGGGATTTCCCGGCCGCGCTCTCGGCCTCGGCAATGCCGGCTCGATCGTCGGCGGCGCGCTTTCCTGGGTGGCGCTGGTGCTGCTGACCCAGCCATTGGCGAAGATCGCAGTCCTGTTCGGGCCGTGGGAGAATTTCGCCCTGGTGACGACGGCGCTGGTGCTGATCGCCTCGCTGAGCCGGGGATCATTTCTGAAAGGCATGATCGCGGCGCTGCTGGGCGTTCTCCTGGCGATGCCCGGCGTGGACGAGACCTCCGGCCTGGTCCGGCTCACCTTCGGCGTGGACGCACTGACCAACGGCTTCCAGCTGCTGCCGGTCGTGGTCGGATTGTTCGCGCTCTCGCAGATCGTCGCCGACACGCTGCACATCGAGCAGGGCACCGACGGCGTGCGTGCCAACATGAAGGGCATCGTGCTGTCGTTCCGCGACTATGTCGTCCATGGCTGGAACATGTTGCGGTCGTCCCTGATCGGGATCTGGATCGGCATCCTGCCCGGCGTCGGCGCCACCGTCGCCTCGATCGCCGCCTACACCACGGCGAAGAACTTCTCGAAGACGCCCGAGCTGTTCGGGACCGGCAGCGAGGAAGCGATCGTCGCGGCGGAGAGCGCCAATAACGCCACGACCGGCGGTACGCTGATCCCGCTCCTGGCGCTGGGCATCCCGGGTGGTCTCGCCGATGCCGTTCTGCTGGCGGCTTTGATCATCCACGACCTCCGTCCCGGCCCGCTGCTCTATTCGACCAGCCCCGAGATCGTGAACGCGATCATGGCGACGCATCTGACGGCGCATGTCCTGATGTTCGTCCTGATGACCGCCGGCTGCCTGTTGTTCGCGCGGCTGATGCTGATCCCGCGCGCCTTCCTGTTTCCTGTGGTCATCGTGTTCTGCGTGCTCGGCGCCTATGCGCCCGACAGCCAGATGTCGGATGTCTGGATCATGCTGGCCTTCGGCGCCGTCGGCCTCGCCATGGAATATGCGCGCTTTCCCCTGGCGCCCTTCGTCGTCGGCTTCGTGCTGGCGCCGCTGGCCGAGGGCAAACTGCGTTCCGGCTTGATGATGTCAGCCGGCTCGATCGAGCCGCTGTTCACACGGCCGATCGCGGCGACCCTGATCGCGATCGCAATCGCCACCTGTCTCTGGTCGATCGTCGGCGAGATCAGGCAGTCGCGGAGGTCAGGCGGCTGAGGTGACCGTACAGGCGTCGACCAGCGCCTGAAGCGTCTCGCGGGCTTGCGGCCGGCGGCCGTCCTCGATGTCGTGGACGAGTTGTACCAGCGTCCGCAACGCCGGCGTGTCGATGCCCGCCTCGCGGCCGAGCTCGGCGACCGCGCCGATCTGCGGATCGACCGCGGTCCGACGCTTGTGCACCGCGAGGTCGCGATAGACGCCGGAATGAGTCTTGGCAGACGCGCGATTGAACCCGACCAGCCAGGCAATCGTCGACCGCGCCGCCTCTTCCGGCGCTCCCGGCGCGAAGGCCATCGGATCGAAGCCACCGAAGCCGTGAGGGCTCACTCCGCGCGCCATGGCGACGGCGATCACCTCCCGTCCAAGGCGATGGAAGGCGGGGAAGCGTGCCGGATCAGCAAAATTGTCGGCCATGGAGTCGTGATTCAGCGAGGTCGCGAACAGCATGGCTGAGTAGGCGATCTTGCCCCAGAGATGTCCCCAGATGTCGTCGGTCAGCTCGGCCTTCGGCTCGAAGATCTGCAGCAGCGCATGCATGGCCCGCGTGCGCTCGCGGATCGAGCCGTCGATTTCGCCCACCACCACCGAGCCGCGGCTGCCCAGCATGATACGACCGGGCCCAAGCAGGTCGCCGGAGTAGTTCACGAAGCAGCCCATGGTGCGCTCAGGCCCGAGCTTGCGGGCGATCACGACCTCGTTGAGGCCGTTCTGCGCCGAGAGAACGAAGCCGTCCGGAGCCACGTGCTTCGCCAGCGCATCCACGGCGCCTTCGGTTTGCTGCGCCTTCACCGCCAGCACGACACGGCGATAGACGCCGGTCAGCTCGTCCGGCGTATTGGCATGCACGACCTGGGTGAAGCTGTCGACTGGCCCTTCCATCCTGAGGCCGGTGGTGCGGCAGGCCTCGACATGGTCTCGTTGGATGTCCACCGCGACGACCGGCACTCCTGCCCGCACCCACCAGGCCGCCAGCGTGCCGCCGATGGCGCCAGCGCCCCAGATGAGGACCGGATCCTCGCTCATGCCATGCCCATCGCGTGAACGTCATGATGCGTCGCGACGTAGACCTTTCCATCGGTCTCGATCCAGCCGCGCGCCATGCCGAGCGTGTTGAAGGGCGCATAGACCTTGCCGGCGGCATCGACCGACACCAGGCCGGCGCCGATCTGGTGCGACCCCACCGCGGCGATCACCGCATCCGCCGCTTCGTGCAGACCAACGTCGGTGTAACGCATACGCGCCGAGACGTCGTAGGCCGCAACCCGGCGAATGAAGATCTCGCCCATGCCGGTGCAGGAGACGGCACAGCTGCCGTTGGCGGCATAGGTGCCGGCGCCGATGATCGGCGAGTCACCGACGCGGCCGCGCGGCTTGTTGTTGAATCCGCCGGTCGAGGTCCCGGCCGCAAGATTGCCTTTGGCATCGAGCGCCACCGCGCCGACGGTGCCGTGGCGCTCCGCCTCGCTCGCCATGGCAATTTCCTGGCGGGTCTTCCGCGCCTTCAGCGAGGCCAGCGCTTCCTGCCTACGCTGGGTAGTGAAATAGCTGTTCGGGACGATCTCAAGCCCGGCGCGCTTGGCGAACTCGTCGCCGGCGCTGCCGGCTAGCAGCAGCAGGTCGGATTTCTCCATGACTGCGCGCGCCGCCTTGATCGGATTGCGGATAGTCCGCACGGCGCAAAGAGCGCCGGCGCCCAGCGTCTCGCCGTCCATGATCGAGGCGTCGAGTTCGTGCTCGGCATCCTCCGTCAGCGCCGCGCCGTAGCCGGCATTGAAATGCGGGCTGTTCTCCATGACGACGATGGCGGCTTCCACCGCCTCGACCGATCGCCCGCCATTCTTCAGGATCGTCCAAGCGGCTCGCACCGAGTCTGCTAGATGCTGCCGGGTCTCGGCCCAGTCCTTCTCGCTCAGCAGCTCCTTGGCGAGGGTGCCGCAGCCGCCGTGAATTCCGATCGCGATGTCTGCCATCTCAAAAAAACGGTGGCGCCGTTTCCGGCGCCACCGCTCCTCTCAGGTTTGAGCCGATTTACTTCGCCGGCTTGATGTTCATGGCCAGCGTGTCCTCGTCGACACGGGCCTTGATCGTGACCTTGTCCTTCTGCATCGCCCAGGCCGAACCCACGGCGACCAGCGGCAGGCGCGGCCGGTCGACGGCCATCAGTTCGTTCGCCTGCTCGAGGAACGAGCGGCGCTTGCCCTCGTCCATCTCGACCGCGGCGTCCTGGATCAGCTTGTCCATGACCGGGTTCTTGTACTCATGCACGTTGAACGCGCCGAACTTCTTGACCGGGTCGTTCGAGTGCGCGATCGACGACAGCGTG
>CAMDFP010000005.1 GCA_945897335.1 Asaia bogorensis
CCGCGGGCCAGAGGTGCGGCGCTCTTGCCGTGCATGCCGTCCGGGGCGGCGACGCCGGCGGCGTCCAGCACCGTCGGCATCAGGTCCTGCAGGCCGACCATACGGTCGTTGACGGTGCCGGCCGGGAACTTCGCCGGCCAGCTCATGACGAACGGGATGCGGATGGAATCGTCGAAGCAGACGAACTTGTGCTCGCCGTCCTCGCGATAGAGGAAAGTGTCGCCGTGATCGGCGAAGTAGATCACCAGCGTGTTGTGGCGCTGGCCGTTCCTGTCCAGCGCATCGAGGATGCGACCGGTTTCGTAGTCGATGGCGCTGACGCCGGCATAGTAGCCGGCGAACGGCACGCCCTTGTTGCGGTAGGGCTCGTAGAACTCCTTCGGCGCCGTGTAGGGGTCGTGCGGCGGGTAGTAGCCCTGGACCATGACGAAAGGCGCGTCGCCTTGCTTGCGTGAATCCAGGAACTGGATGCATTTGTCGGTCTGCAGGCCCGGCCGCCAGACGCCCGAGTCGAGCCCGCCGATCCAGTGATGGACCCGCGAGTTGAACGTGGTCTCCCAGACGTCGAAGTATTTCGGCTGCTTCTCGCCGAGATGCCATTTGCCGAAATGGGCGGTGGTGTAGCCGGCGGCCTTCAGCACGTCGAAGAGCGTGGTGCGGACGCCGGCCATGGTCGCGAACGCGTCGTCGACGCCGTAGACGTTGTCGATCAGCTTGTGCTTGTGGGGATATGTCCCCGACCACATCGTCCCGCGCGCCGGCGTGCAGACCGGCCAGGTCGTATAGGCGCGGGTGAAGCGCACGCCCTCGCGCGCCAGGCGATCGACCTCCGGAGTCTTGGTGAAGACGTTGCCGTAGCAGCCGAGCGAGTCCGCCCGCTGCTGGTCGGGCATGATCAGGACGATGTTGGGACGCGTCATAGTCTTTGCTTCGCTCCGGATGCGTGAATGACTAGTCGAGCCAGACGCCCCAGGCCCGCGGGATGCGGTAGGGCTTGAAGTTCTTGACCTCGCTCCGGACCGCCTGAAGCAGGCCGTTGTCGCCGAGCTTGACGGCATAGGCCTGGTCGGTGACCCGCGTGTAGAAGCGATCGGCCGCCGCCTTGCGCTCCGCCAGGGTCGGCTTGCTCTTCAGCTCGTCGAAGGCGGTATCGAGGATCGGGTCGCGGAACTTCTGCAGGTTCTTCGGTCCCGTCCAGAAGTTGGGAAGGCCATAGGGGCCGATCGAGGGGGCGAGGCCGAACTCGCCGACATAGACGCTCCAGCCTTCCGGCTGCTGCGACTTGGCGATGTATCCGGGCGAGTCGTACATGTCGACGCGCGCCCTCATGCCGGCGGCCTTCAGCTGCTCGGCCATGACCTCGGCCTGCGCCTTCACGATGGCGATCTGGGAGCTGGCGATGATGATGACCTCTTCGCCCTTGTAGCCGGCCTCGGCCAGGAGCTGCTTCGCCTTGGCCGGATTCGCCTGGTTGTAGACGGCCTTGCCGACCTCGGCGGAGAAGTACTGGCTCTCGGGATAATTGAAGGCGTGGTCGAGGCGATAGACGCCGTCGGTCGAGATCGCCATGACTTCGTCGGCGTCGACCGCGGCCTGGATGGCGCGCCGCACGCCGAGCTTCTCGGTCGGGCCGCCGCCGGGGCCTGAATTCAGGATGGTGAATGCCATGCTCCAGGGCATCAGGGTCACCACCTGGATGTCCTTGCTGTCCTTCAGGCGCTTCGCGGTCAGGCTCGGGATCTGCTCGGAGAAATGCGCCGCCCTGGTTTCGAGTGCGGCGATGCGCGCATTCGCCTCCGGCACGATGCGGAAGTTGACGCCGTCGACATGGACGACCTTGCGGCCGGAGAAGCCGTCGCGCTCGCCGGTGCCCTCGTTCGCCGTGTAGCCGTCGAAGCGCTTCATCTTGACGTGGCTGTCGGGAACGAACTCGACGAGCTGGAAGGGACCGGTGCCGATCGGGTTGGTCTTGTTGCCTTCCTTGGCGGCTTCCTCGGACGGGATGATCACCATCGGCGCGCGCGGCGAGCTCAGCTGCTCGATGAAGCTCGGCACGCGCTCGCTCAGCGTGATCGTCAGCGTGTATTTGCCCGGCGCCGCCACGGCCGTCACCTTGGCGAAGTCGGCACGGTCGAAACCGATGCGGCCATAGCGCTCGACGCTCGCCTTGGCGTCCTCGCTGGTCATCTCCTTGCCGTTATGGAACTTCACGCCCTGACGGAGCGTGAAGGTGTAGGTGAGGCCGTCGGTGCTCTCCTCGACCTTGGATGCCAGATCCGGGATCGGGTTCGAGCCTTCGTCGCGGGTCACCAGCATCTCGTAGAGATGCATGGTGACGTTGCGCACCGCCTGCTCGGTCGAGGTGATCGCGTCCAGCGAGCGCGGCGTCGATTGCTGGAGATAGACCAGTTCGCCGCCGCGCTTCTGCGCATGCGCGGTGCCCGCGGCGAGGATCAGCGAAGCGGCCGCGACGAACGCGACCCGCGAGGTGCGCGAGATCATGGGTAGCCTCCCCTGGAAGGACCGTCGATTTTCCTTTGACGCTAACAGCAATCCTGTCCGATCGGAAAGACGTAACGGCCGGCGGCTGCGCGACGGGAGGTTGGGCCTCAGGCGGCGTTGCGCCGCTTCGCCACGGCGTCGGCGACGATGCAGAGGATCTCGAACATGAGGGTGGCGCCGACCAGTGCCGTATTGCCGGTCTGGTCGAAGGGCGGTGCCACCTCGACCACGTCGCCGCCGACGAGGTTCAGGCCCTGGAGGCCGCGGAGCATCATCAGCGCCTCCAAGGTCGAGAAGCCTCCGACCTCCGGCGTGCCGGTTCCCGGCGCATAGACCGGATCGAGCCCGTCGACGTCGAAGCTGACATAGGTCGGCCCGTCACCGGCGATGCGCCTGGCTTCGGCGATCACGCCCTTCGGCCCGAGCTCGTAGAACTCCTCCATGTAGATCACGCGCATGCCGGACTCATGGCTGAACTTCCAGAGATCCGGATCGTTCAGAGATCCCCGGATGCCGATCTGGATGGTGCGCTTGGGATCGAGCAGGCCTTCCTCGACCGCGCGGCGGAACGGCGCGCCGTGGTGGAACTTGGATCCCAGGTAGTCGTCGCCGGTGTCGCAATGGGCGTCGAAATGCACCATGCCGACCGGACGATGCCGGGCGATGCCGCGGAACACCGGCAGCGTCACCGAATGATCGCCGCCGCAGGAGACCGGCGCCAGGCCGGCGCCGTGCAGGCGCGTGTAGAAGGCGCCGATCTCGTCAAGGCTGGTGACGAGATTGTAGGGGCTCTGCACCCAGGCATCGCCGAGATCGGCGACCTTGCAGATCTCGAAGGGCGACACCTTGGTCGATTGGTTCATCTTCCGCATGAAGCTCGACATGTTGCGGACTTCGCGCGGCCCGTGCCGGGCGCCGGTGCGGTTGGTGACGCCGCCGTCGAAGGGAATGCCGACGAGGCCGATGTCGAGCCCGCGCCAGTCCTCGGCGTAGGGCGCCCGCATGAAGGTCGGGATGCCGGTGTAGCGGGGGCGGACCTGCGGGTCGGCGAACTCGTCGGTCATTCGGGACCTCCAGGCGTTCAGTCGAGGGTGACGCGCGCGCCTTCGACATGGGCGCGGCGTCCTTCGGATAGAAGAGCGAAGTCGTCTCGCGACAGCTTGACCATCGCCAGATCTCCATACCCCATCTCGCGCGCGACCAAGGCGCCGAGCGCCAGGATGGCGTCGGTCTCGCGCAGCAGGATCGCCGCCGGCGCGATCTTGGCGTGGATCAGTTCCAGCAGCACCGCCGAGGAGGAGCTGGACCCGCGCAGCTCGGCGATGGCGACGACATGGCCGGTCAGGCACGCGCCATGGCGCGGATGGCGCGGATCGGTGATGCGGGCGGTCTTCGGATCGACGCCGCCCCAGAAGCTGATCGGATGATCGATCTTGAGGATCGCGCCGTCGCCGCTCGCTGAAATCAGGGCTTCGCCGACGAGTGCGGTCATTGCCAGACCCGCTCCTCGCGGCGCACCCGGCCGGCGACGGCCGAGGCGACACAGTCTTCGAGGCTGCCATAGACCACCTCGTATCCCAGGTTCGCCGGGCCGTAATGGGCGAACTTGCCGGAATTGGTCATCAGCACGCCCCCGCCCGAAGGCAGGATCGGCGTCACCACCACGCAGGTGTCGGCGACGATGACGGCGCCGGCGGCTTTGAGATCTGTGAGATCCGTTCGCTCCACCAGGTCGCGCCGCGTGCAGACATAGACCGGCACTTTGAAGCGCCGGCCGGCGGCGAGGCGGCCGAGTTCGGCGAACTCGGCCTCGCTGAAGTGCGGACTGCCGAGAGCTATGCAGTCGACGGCGCCGTCGCCGGTGGTCGACAGGCGGTCGCGGGCGGCGCGGATCATCTCGCCGGTCAGGCGGACGGTGCGGGTCGGGCCGCCTTGGGTCGCGGCGGAAAGCGTCGGCGCCTCCGGCGTCGAGCCGACGACATGGAAGAGGCCGACGGCGCCGGCGGAGGCGGCGGCGGCGCCCAGCGCCTTCAGGCGATCCTCGTCCTGCCCGGGTTCCAGACCGGTGATCGCGGCGATCTCCGATCCGATCTCGGCGCCGAGCCAGGTGCCGAGGACGGGATAGAAGACGTCGGCATCGCGGAGCGCCGGCGACAGGGCGGAGGTGTCGACCACCACCGTCGCCCGCCGGTTTTCGCGCCGATGCAGGCCGTAGTCGGGCGCACGGCCGACCAGCGCGCAGGCGATGTCGAGGAAATCGCCGTAGCGATTGGTGCGGGCGCCGAGGACGGAGTTGCAGAAGGCGACGGCATTGGATTCGCCCCAGGCGACGTCGGTGCCGGTGGCGGGGCGATGGCCGGCCTGGTAGGGCGCGCAGGTCCAGGTCGCACGACAGCCGAGCGTCTCGTAGGACCGCATCATGCGGAGCGACATGTCGCGATGGCGGGCGTCGCCCTTCACGCGTTCCGGATGCAGGAGGTCGAGCGCGCCGACGTTCAGCGTCGTCGGCACCACCACCCGGCCGCCATCGGCGACCAGGCGCTCGGCGAAATAGGTGCCGGAGTCGCCATGGTAGAGGCAGCCATCGACATGGGCGGATGCGATCGGCAGCAGGCGCGTGGCGCCGAGCAGGCGGCCGGTCTCGGCGACCAGCCGCATCGCCATCGCGGCTGCCGCGCCGTCCGCGCCCTCGGCGATCCGCCGCTCGTGATCAGTGAGATGCATGCGCCATGCTAGCATCGGCCGGCCGACGGAGGGCCATCACATGCGCGTCGTCCTGCTCCTCACCGTCCTTCTGCTCGCAGGCCCGGCGAATGCCGCGCCGGTCAAGGTCGAGGTCCAGGAATTCGCCGTGCCCGCCGGATCGGGTCCGCACGACGTCGCCGCCGACCCGTCGCCGGGCGGCTATGTCTGGATCGCCCAGCAGCGCGCCGGCGCGCTCGGCCGGCTCGATCCCAGGACCGGCAAGGTCGACCACATCGCGCTTGGCTCCGGCTCGGCGCCGCACGGCGTCATCGTCGGGCCTGACGGGGCGCCCTGGCTGACCGATGGCGGCCAGAACGCCATCGTCCGGGTCGATCCGAAGACCGAGGCGGTGACGGTCTGGCGGCTGCCTGAGGAGGGCGGCTATGCCAATCTCAACACTGCCGCCTTCGACGGCAAGGGGCGGATCTGGTTCACCGGCCAGAACGGCATCTATGGCCGCCTCGACCCGGCCAGCGGCGAGATGAAGGTGTGGGACGCGCCGAAGGGGCGCGGTCCCTACGGAATCACCGGCACTCCGAAGGGCGGCATCTTCTATGTTTCGCTCGCCGCCAGCCATCTGGCCGAGATCGATGTCGAGAGCGGCGAGCCCAGGGTGATCCAGCCGCCGACCGCCGGCCAGGGCGCGCGGCGCGTCTGGTCGGATTCCGAAGGCCGCCTCTACATCAGTGAATGGAACTCAGGGCAACTCAGCCGCTACGAGCCCGAGACCAAGGCCTGGAAGCTGTGGAAGCTGCCGGGCACGCGCCCGCGCGCCTATGCGGTCTATGTCGACGAGCGCGACGCCGTGTGGGTCAGCGACTGGGGCGCCAACGCCATGCTCCGCTTCGATCCGGAGACCGAGACCTTCCAGATCTTCGGCAACCGCGAGCCCAACGCCAATGTCCGCCAGATCTTGGGGCGGAAGGGCGAGGTGTGGACGCCGGAGTCGGGCCTCGACCGCATCGTCGTCTACCGTTTCCAGTGAGAGTGCTTCTCGCGCTTCTGCTGGTGGTGGCCGCGGAAGCGGCTTCGGCGCAGGACCTGCAGCGGGGACGCAGGGTCTTCACCCGCTGCATCGCCTGCCACAGCCTGGAGGCGGAGCGGGGACCGGCGCCCGGCCCCGGCCTGGTCGGCATCGTCGGCCGCGCGGCCGCGGCGCTTCCCGACTTCGAGTATTCGCCGGCGCTGATCGAGGCGGGGCGCAAGGGCCTGGTGTGGACCGAGGATGCGCTCGACCGCTTCGTCGCCGACACCGAGGCGTTCCTGCCGGGAACGGTGATGGGGTTCCTCAGCATCCCCAATGCCGGGGACCGGCGGGCGCTGATCGACCTTCTCAAGAGTATCCGCTGAGCGGATGACGGCGAGTCGGTGCTTGCGTCGCCTCTCGCCTTCGGTCATTCCCGCGCCATGCCGCTTCGCCATATTGCGCTCGCCGTCCTTGTCGCTGCCGTCTGGGGCTGCAACTTCGTCGCCATCCGCTGGGGGCTGGACGCCTATCCGCCGCTCCTTTTGATCGCGCTCCGCTTCGTCGTCTCCGCGGTACCGGTGCTGATCGTGCCGCGACCGGCGATCCCTTGGCCGCTCCTGCTCAGGCTCGCGCTGTTCCTGTTCGTACTCCAGTTCGGCTGCCTGTTCGCCGGCATGCAGCTCGGCATGACCCCGGGCATGGCGTCCATCCTGATGCAGAGCCAGGCCTTCCTGACGCCGGCCTTCGCCGCGCTCGCGCTCGGCGAGCGGGTGACCGGACGACAGCTGGCGGGCGGCGCGGTGGCGTTCGCCGGCCTGGCGCTGGTCGCGACCACGGTCGATGCCTCGATGACGGTGGTGGGATTCCTCCTGACTCTGGCCGCGGCCGCAAGCTGGGCGATAGGCAACGTCATGCAGAAGAGCATGGGTCCCGTCGACCGCTTCGCGCTGACCGTTTGGCTCAGCCTGGTGCCGCCTGTCCCGGCGCTGATCGCCTCGCTCGCGTTCGAAGATGGCGTGCTCGACGCGCTGTTGCAGACGGGCTGGCGCGATGTCGGTGCCGTGCTCTATCTCGCGGTGATCTCGACCTGGCTGGGATATGTCGTCTGGGGCCGTCTGCTCTCGCTCTATCCGATGGCGGCGGTCAGCCCTTATGCGCTGCTGATCCCGATCTTCGGCATGGCGTCATCCGCGCTGGTGTTCGGCGAGCGCTTCGGGCCCGAGCGCCTGGGCGGAGCGGCCCTGGTGCTGTTTGGCGTCGGCATCGCCACCTTCACTTTCGGCAGGCGGAGTTGACCGCCTTGCCACAGCCCCTGTAGACCGCTGCATCCCCAGGAGAGGTTGCCTTCCGTGACCGAGACCTCAGACATCCGCTTCGCGGTCGAAGGCGGCGTCGCTTTCGTGACGCTGTCGCGGCCGAAGGCGCTGAACGCGCTGACGCTCGACATGATCCGCGCCTACTACCCGCGCCTCAGGGCCTGGAACGAGGATCCGGCGATCCGCGCCGTGGTGATCTCGGGCGAAGGCGAGAAGGCGTTCTGTGCCGGTGGCGACGTCCGTGCCGTCTATGACTCGGTCAAGACCACGCCCAGCGACATGTACCGGACCTTCTTCCAGGAAGAGTACCGTCTCAACCGCCTGATCCACCGCCTGTCCAAGCCCTATGTCGCGCTGATCGACGGCATCACCATGGGCGGCGGCCTTGGCCTCTCGCGCCACGGCTCGCACCAGATCGCGACGGAACGCACGCTGGCATCGATGCCGGAGACTGGCATCGGCCTGTTCCCGGACATCGGCGCCACCTGGTTCCTCAACCAGTGCCCCGGCAAGATCGGCCTCTACCTGGCGCTGACCGGCGCTCGGGTCCGGGCGGCCGATGCCGTCCATGTGCGCTTCGCCACCCATTACGCGCCGTCCGCGGCGCTCGAGGGATTCCGAAAGGACGTCGCTGCCGGCGCCGACGTCGAGGCGGCGATCGCCGCGATCGCGACCGATCCGGGCCCGGCGCCGCTGGCATCGGTCAGGGCCGAGATCGAGCGGACCTTCGCCGGCGACTCGGTCGAGGCGATCCTGGCGGCGCTGGCCGCGGAAGACTCGGACTGGGCGCGCGAGACCCTGAAGATCCTTCAGGCGAAGTCGCCGACCAGCCTGAAGGTCACCTTCGAGCAGCTCCGCCGCGGTGCCGGCCTCGCGATCGAGGAAGTGCTGGTCATGGAATACCGGATGACCCAGGCGTTCATGTCCGGACACGAGTTCTTCGAAGGCATCCGCGCGGTCCTGATCGACAAGGACCAGTCGCCGAAATGGCGGCCGCCGACGCTGGCCGAGGTGACGGCGGCGGACGTGGCGCGCTACTTTGAGCCGCCGGCCACGGGCGACCTGGTGTTCGCCTGAGGCCCCAAGGGGAGGAAACGAATGGCGCGGATCGGCTTCATCGGACTCGGCAACATGGGCGGGCCGATGGCCCGCAACCTGGTCAAGGCCGGCCACACGGTCATCGGCTTCGACCTGATGAAGGGGAATCTCGATGCCGCCACCGGCGTCATCCCGGCCAAGTCAGCGGCCGAGGCCGCCTCCGGTGCCGAGGCCGTGGTCACCATGCTCCCGGCCGGCGCCCATGTGCGGGACGTGCTGGCAGGGGCAGGGGGCGTGCTGGCGGCGATGAAGCCGGGTGCGCTCCTGATCGATTCCTCGACCATCGACGTCGCCACCGCGCGGGCGATGGAGGCGGACGCCAAGGGGAAGGGCGTGCTGCTGGTCGATGCCCCGGTCTCCGGCGGCGTCGGTGGCGCCGAGACCGGAACGCTGACCTTCATGGTGGGCGGCACTGAGGAGGCCTTCGCCAAGGCCCAGCCGATTCTCGAGAAGATGGGAAAGACCATCGTCCATGCCGGGGGGCCGGGGAACGGCCAGGCGGCCAAGATCTGCAACAACATGATCCTCGGCATCTCCATGATCGCCACATCCGAGGCTTTCGCGCTCGCGGCAAAGCTCGGTCTCGACGCCCAGAAGCTGTTCGACATCAGTTCCAAGTCCTCGGGCCAGTGCTGGTCGATGACCAGCTACTGCCCGGTGCCCGGCCCGGTGCCCGCATCCCCCGCCAATCGCGGCTACAAGGCCGGATTCACCGCCGCGATGATGCTGAAGGACCTGAAGCTCGCCCAGGAGGCCGCCGCCGCCGCAGGCGCCCTGACCCCCCTTGGGGCCGAGGCGGCGCAGATCTACGGGTTGTTCTGCGGCCAGGGCAATGCCGCCCTCGATTTCTCGGGCGTCATCGGCTTGTTTCAGGACAGAAAACCGGCCTAGCGCCCCCGCCGCCGGTGGCATATTGTAACTGTTCATGATAAAGCGCCCCGGGGCTCGGGTCGGGGAGTGCTCGGGGGTTAGAAAGTCGCGAGCGAGGTCGATGTGCGCGGAGCTTATCTAGAGGCGATCCGGCTGATCGAGCGGCTGCATAGGCAGTTCCTCGAGGTCGTTAAGACGGAATTGGACCGTCAGGGCATCGAGGACATCAACAACGTCCAGGCTCTGATCCTGTTCAACATCAGCGAGGACGAGCTGACCGTCGGCGAGCTGACGAACCGGGGCTATTACCTCGGCTCGAACGTCTCGTACAACGTGCGCAAGATGGTGGAGAACGGCTACCTGACCCAGGAGCGCTCCGCCCACGACCGCCGTTCGATCCGAATCCGGCTCTCGCCCAAGGGGCTCGACCTCTGCAAGCGAATCGCCGCGATGTTCGACACCCACGCGGCGGCGATCTCCCAGGGCACCCTCAAGGACGACCAGGTCAAGACCGCGAGCCAGACCTACCGCGAGCTCGAGCGGTTCTGGGCCGGCCTGCTGGACTACGGCACCCGGGTTCCGCGACTCGGCGCGACCACGGCCGCCTGAGGCTCTATTCCGTCGTTGATCGGGCGTCAGGCGCGTCGAGGCAACCCGACGGCGCCCTTGATGCTTGTTGCGGTAATAGAATCTCCCTCCTGCTAGAGTTCCAGCCCTCCCGCCTAAGCCTACCCAAGGATCGTCATGCGTCGCTCCCAGCTCTTCCTGCCGACCCTGAAGGAAACCCCGACCGAGGCGCAGATCGTCTCGCACCGGCTGATGCTGCGTGCCGGCATGGTCCGTCAGACCGCGGCCGGCATCTACGCCTGGCTGCCGATGGGATTCCGGGTCCTTAAGAAGATCGAGCAGATCGTGCGCGAGGAGCAGGACCGCTCGGGCGCGCAGGAACTCCTGATGCCGACCATCCAGTCGGCCGATCTCTGGCGCCAGAGCGGGCGCTATGACGACTACGGCAAGGAGATGCTGCGCATCAAGGACCGGCACGAGCGCGACATGCTGTTCGGGCCGACCAACGAGGAGATGATCACCGAGATCTTCAAGTCCTCGGTGAAGAGCTACCGCGACCTGCCGAAGAACCTCTACCACATCCAGTGGAAGTTCCGGGACGAGGTCAGGCCGCGCTTCGGCGTCATGCGGGGCCGGGAGTTCCTGATGAAGGACGCCTATTCCTTCGACCTCGACTTCGCGTCGTCGAAGCACGCCTACAACAAGATGTTCGTGGCCTACCTCAAGACCTATGCCCGCATGGGGCTGAAGGCGATCCCGATGCAGGCCGACACCGGCCCGATCGGCGGCGATCTCAGCCACGAGTTCATCATCCTGGCCGACACCGGCGAGAGCCAGGTCTTCTGCCACAAGGACTATGTCGACTTCGACATCTCCAGCCAGGCGATCGATTTCGACGACGTCGCCGGTGTGGAGAAGGTGGTCGAGCGCTGGACCAGCCTCTACGCCGCGACCGACGAGAAGCACGACGCCGCAGCCTTCGAGAAGATCCCGGCCGACAGGCGGGTGACCGCGCGCGGCATCGAGGTCGGCCACATCTTCCATTTCGGCACCAAGTATTCCGAGCCGCTGGGCGCCAAGGTGACCGGACCGAACGGCGAGACCGTGACCGTGCTGATGGGCTCCTACGGCATCGGCGTCTCCCGCCTGGTCGGCGGCATCATCGAGGCCAGCCACGACGACGCCGGGATCATCTGGCCGGAATCGGTGGCGCCCTGGGGCGTCGGCATCGTCAATCTCAAGAGCGGCGACGCCGACTGCGACAAGGTTGCGGGCGACCTCTACGCCAAGCTCGACAAGGCCGGCCGCGAGCCGCTGCTCGACGACCGCGACGAGCGGCCGGGCTCGAAGTTCGCCGACATGGACCTGATCGGCCTTCCCTGGCAGATCGCCGTCGGCCCGCGCGGGCTCAAGTCGGGCATCGTCGAGGTGAAGAACCGCAAGACCGGCGAGAAGCAGGAGCTGACGCCCGAAGCGGCGCTGAACCGGCTCTCGGCCTGATGGCAGCTTTCGGCACCTTCGAGCGGATGATGGCGACGCGCTATCTGCGTTCGCGCCGTCAGGAAGGCTTCATCTCGGTCATCGCCTGGTTCTCGCTGATCGGCATCGCGCTCGGCGTCGCCACGCTGATCATCGTCATGAGCGTGATGAACGGCTTTCGCCACGAGTTGATCACCCGAATCGTGGGATTCAACGGCCATGTCACCATCTACAGCCAGGCCGGTCCGGTGCCGGACTACGAGGAGGTGACGAAATCCGTCGCCGGCATCGCCGGCGTCGTCTCGGCCGCGCCGATCATCGACGGCCAGGTGATGGCGACCGCCAACGGCATCGCCTCGGGCGCGCTGGTCCGCGGCGTGCGGCTCGAGGATATCGTCTCGCGGAAGACCTTCGACGGAAAGCTCCGGGGCGGCAGCCTCGCCGTGTTCGATGAGGACGAGGTCGTGGTCGGCTACCGCCTGGCGCAGAAGCTCAGGCTGGCCACCGGCGACAAGCTGACCCTGGTCGCGCCCACCTTCCAGGCGACCGCCATCGGCAGCGTGCCCCGGACCCGGGCCTATACCGTCGTCGCCACCTTCGACGTCGGCATGTCCGACATCGACGGCGGCTACGTCTTCATGCCGCTTTCCGCCGCCCAGCTGTTCTTCCGCCTGCCGGAAGCGGCCTCGGGCGTCGAGGTCATGCTGGACAATCCGGAGCGGACAGCCGAGTTCCGCGCGCTGGCGCAGAGCCGGCTCGGCCAGAACTACCGGCTGTTCGACTGGCAGCAGGCGAATGCGGGCATCATGAACGCGGTCAAGGTGGAGCGGAACGTCATGTTCCTGATCCTGACCCTGATCATCCTGGTCGCAGCGTTCAACATCATCTCGTCCCTGATCATGCTGGTGAAGGACAAGACCCGCGACATCGCCATCCTCCGCACCATGGGGGCGACGCCGGGCTCGATCATGCGGGTCTTCTTCATGAGCGGGGCGGCGGTCGGCGTGCTCGGCACCTTCGCCGGGTTCGGCCTCGGCATGGCCTTCGCGCTGAACATCGAGACGATCCGCCAGTGGATCCAGTCGCTCTCCGGGGCCGAGCTGTTCTCGGCCGAGGTCTATTTCCTGTCCCAGCTTCCGGCCCGGGTCGAGCCGCCCGAGGTCATCCTCGTCGTGGTGATGGGGCTCGGGCTCTCCTTCCTCGCCACACTCTATCCGGCCTGGCGGGCGGCCCGGCTCGATCCGGTCGAGGCGCTCCGCTATGAGTGAACCGGCGCTGGCGCTCCGGGGGGTCACCCGCACCTTCAAGCAGGGCGGCGAGCGGGCGTTGAAGGTGCTGCGCGGCATCGACCTGACCCTGGTCCGGGGCGAACTGGTGGCGCTGGTCGGGCCTTCCGGCGCCGGCAAGTCGACCCTGCTGCACATCGCCGGACTGCTGGAACGCCCCGATGGCGGCTCGGTCGAGGTCGGCGGCATCGCCTGCTCGACGCTCAGCGACGCCGACCGCACCCGCATCCGGCGCGATACCGTGGGCTTCGTCTACCAGTTCCACCATCTGCTGCCGGAGTTCTCGGCAATCGAGAACGTCATGCTGCCGCAGCTCATCGCCGGGCTCTCCAAGCGCGAGGCGAAGGAGCGGGCGCGCCAGCTCCTGGCCATGGTCGGTTTGACCGAGCGGGCTTCGCACCGGCCCGGCCGTCTCTCCGGCGGCGAGCAGCAGCGGGTCGCCATCGTCCGCGCCATCGCCAACGTGCCGCGGGTCCTGCTCGCCGACGAGCCGACCGGTAACCTCGACCCGACCACGGCCGAAGGCGTGTTCCAGCAGCTTCACAAGCTGGTCAAGGCGACCGGGCTCTCGGCGCTGATCGCCACCCATAATCTCGACCTCGCGCGCCGCATGGACCGGATGCTCGAGCTCAAGGACGGGGCGGTCGTCGCCGTCTAGGCGGAACCGGTTCGATCTGGCCGCGTTGTACCGGCGAAATCCCCACCTCCGGTGCCCCTGCCATGATGCACACCAGCCTCGTCCCCGCCGTCCCTGGTGAGCTTCGGCAGGCGTTCGCCACGGCGCGCGAGCGCGCCCAGTACGCCTCGTGCGAACGCCGGCGGAGCAAGCTGGTGCTCTGCGTCGACGACGACATGAACATCCGCGACATCGTCCGGCACAGCCTGGGCGAGGCGGGCTACCCGGTCCTCGTCTGCCGGGACGGCCTCACCTCGCTGTCGCTGCTGGCGCGCTTCGAGCCGCGCCTCATCCTGCTTGACGTGGAAATGCCGGAGCTGAACGGGTTCGAGCTCCTGAAGGAGATCCGCGAGCGGTTCCAGACCCTGCGGGCCAAGGTCATCGTCCTGACCGGCCGGCAGGGCCTCGAGGATGTGCGGGCGGCGCAGAACCTCGGCGCCGACGACTACCTGATCAAACCCTTCACCCGCGGCAACCTCGTCAGACGGCTCGACCGCTGGTGCGGCGTCTAGGCCGGCCGCCTTCGAGCACGCGGACCGTCGTCCGCAGCCGTTCGAGCCCCTGTTCGATCTCTTCGACCGCCGGCTCGTCCAGGCCGGCGCCGGAGCCGATGGCATGGTCGAGCCTTTCTTCCAGATCCGCCGCCGTGTTCGACAGCGCCCGGAAGCCGAAGGTCGCGCCCGAGCCGGCGAGGCGATGGACGCCACGCTGTAGCCGTGTGGCCGCCTCGACGTCGCCGCCGATGCGGAAGCGGGCCCAGTCCTGCAGGATTTCATCCATCGCCGGGTCCAGCCGCTCCAGATAGGTGCGGCGGAGGTCGGCGAGACCGTCCTGGAGCCGGCTACCCATGGGCGCCTTTCCACAGCGTCTGGACGCGGGCGGCGAGCGCTATGGGATCGAAGGGCTTGGCGATGACACCTAACGCGCCCATCGCGTGGAAGCCGTTGGCCGCGTCCGGATGCGCCCGGCCGGTCATGAATATGACGGGCAGGTCCGAAAAGTCCGGCTGGTGCCGGAGGGCTTGCAGGGTCACCGGCCCGTCCATGCCCGGGAGGTTGGCATCGAGGAGGAGAAGATCGGGGTGGAAGCGCTTGGCAGCGCCGACCGCCTTCTGGCCCGAGCAGCAGACCTCGACGGTGAAGCCGCCCGCCTCCTGCAGCGCCAGCGCTGCGGCGGTGCCGATCACAGGATCGTCCTCGATGACGAGAATGCGGCTTAAATTCTGCTCGTCCATCTCGTTCAACCTGGCGGCGATAGCAGTCATGCGACGTCCCCCTTCTCAACGCAAACGGTTGATCGGTAAGGAGGTTCCGTTGCCGTTCGGTGACCGGCAGGTGACGCCTCAGGTCTTGTGACCGATGGAAAAGTCGTTCTTTCCAGTGCGGTCCTGGCCCCGCAGGAGCCAGAGCGGACGGCGGGCGAAGTCGACCACGTAGCCGCTCTTGTCGTTGGTCTCCATCAGCCCGCGATCGAAATGCGAGGTCGCCGGCATGTAGCGGATGGCGACACCGGCACGCCGTTTGGGCGAGCGGTTCGGGGCCGAGCCATGGATCATGTAGACGTCGTGCAGCGACATCTGGCCGGGCTCGAGCTCGATGTTCGCCGCCGTCGCCTCGTCGAAGGTGCCGTCGACCGTCCGCTGAGTAAGGACCAGGTCCTTCCGGTCCTCGGTCAGGTGCGGATGCAGCACCTTGCCTAGGTGCGAGCCCGGGATCACCCGAAGGCAGCCGTTCTCGACGGTCGACGGATCGAGCGCCACCCAGACGGTGCATGTTGCGATCGGCCGGATCGGCCAGTACTGGCCGTCCTGGTGCCAGGGCACTTCCATGCCGTCGCCGCCCGGCTTGCAGAAGATCTGGCAGCCCCAGAGGATGATATCCGGGCCGATGACGTCGGCGACCAGGTCGAGGATCGCCGGGTCCTGGGCGAGCTCCAGGAAGGCCTTGCTGCCGCGGATGCCCTCGGCGTTCTTGCCCTCGATATGGATGCTGACCAGGCGCTCCGGGCGGACGGTCGGGTTGTCGCGGATGAGCTGGTCCAGCACGCCCCGCAGCGCATCGATGCGCGCCGCCGGTACGCGGTAGCGGGGGACGACGTAGCCGTCGTCGCGGTACTTGGCTTTTTCGTCGGCGTCGAGTCCGGGCATGGTCAGATCTCCGGGCGGCTGTCGCGCCAGCCGGCCGCCTGCTCGTAGGCGTGGCCGCAGCGGAGAACCAGGGCGTCGTCATGGGGCTTGGCGGCGATCTGCATCGACAGCGGCAGCCCCTCCTTGGTGAAGCCGGTGCAGACGCTGGCGGCGGGCGCGCCGGTGATGTTGAAGGGGGTCATGACCAGCCGGCCGCGGCCCATGACCGAGGGCAGGTCGTAGAGCTCGTCGAGGGTCGGCGCCGGCGCCAGCGAACAGCCGGTCACCGCCACGTCGACCTTGGCCAGCGCCTCGTCATAGGCCCGGCAGAGGAGGGTGCGATGGCGGAGTGCCTGGATGTAGTCGGCGGCCGACAGCATGGCGCCCGACAGCAGCCGCTCACGGGTGACGCGGGCGAAGATCTCGGGCCGGGTGCGGAGGTCGCGCTCGTGGATCGCATAGGCCTCCGCCTGCAGGATGACCCGACAGCAGGCATCCCATTCGCCGAGCGCCGGCAGATCGATGTCGACCAGCTTGGCGCCGAGCTTTTTCAGGACCAGGAGCGCCTCCTCGATCGCCTTCTTCGCCTCCCGCGTCGCCTCCACGTCCTTCTCGAAGAAGCGGCGGATGACGCCGACCTTCATGCCCTTGATGCCGTCCTTCAACGCGCGGGTGAAGCTCGGAAGCGTCTCCGGCGCCGAGGAGGCGGGATCTGCCGCATCCGGCCCGGCGATCGCGTCCAGCATCATCGCGCCGTCTTCCAGCGTCCAGGTCATCGGCCCGCAATGATCCAGCGAGAAGGAGAGCGGGTAGACGCCGGCGCGGCTGACCAGGCCATAGGTCGGCTTGAAGCCGGCGATGCCGCAGAAGGCCGAGGGGCCGCGGATCGAGCCGGAGGTGTCCGAGCCCATGGAGGCGGTGACGAGGCCGGCGGCGATCGCTGATCCTGAGCCGGAGGACGAGCCGCCGGTGAAGTGGCCTTCCTTCCAGGGGTTCACCGCCGGCGGAAAGGGCAGGTCCTTGGCCGGACCGCCGGTTGCGAACTCGTGCGTGGCGAGCTTGCCGACCAGCACCATGCCGGCCTGGCCCAGCTTCGCCGCCACGGTCGAGTCGGCCTTCGGCACGTTGTGGAGCAGCACCTTCGAATGCGCGGTCGTGCGGACGCCCTTGGTCGAATAGATATCCTTGAGGCCGAGCGGGATCCCGTGCAGCGGGCCGATGCGCTTTCCCGTCTTGATCTGGCTATGCGCCTTCTTCGCCGCCTTCCGCGCGTCCTCGCCGAGGACCAGCACGAAGGCGTGCAGCGTCTTGTTCAGCTTGGCGATGCGATCCAGCGAGGCGTCGACCAGGTCGACCGGCGAGAGTCTGCCGCGCGCGATCCGTCGAGAGGCCTCGGCCACGGTGAGGTAGTGGAGCTCGGTCATTCGGCTAGCCTCGGCGGCTCGGGTGGAAGACATGGGCCGGCTCGGCCTCGTAGGGGAGATCGCGCGGGATGCGCGCGAGCGCGTCGCGATTGGCGCGGTCGGCCTCGGCGGTAGACGCCATCAGCGCCGCATCGAGCGTGAGCCCGGCGCGGCGTACCATTGCCGCGACCGGCTGCGCCTTCGGCAGGTCCGGTGCCGGCAGGCGGCCGATCAGGCCGAAGGCCCAGTCGGCCAGCGCCAGCAGGGCGCGGTCGCCGCCCCGAGGGCCGACGAGCTGGACGGCCAGCGGCAGGTGGTTGGGGCCGAGACGCACGGGAAGCGTCACGCAGGGCGTGTCGACGAAGGTCCAGAGGCGGTTGAACTCGGCATCGCCGGTCCAGGAAAGGCCGCGCGGCGCCTCGCCGGGAGCCGACGGCGTCAGGATGGCGTCATAGCCTTTCAGGAACTCATCGACGGCGGCGATGCAGTCAGTCCGCGTCGCCTCGGCCTCGGCGATGAGCGCCGGCGAGCAGGCGAAACCGATGCGCAGGCGGTCGCGGAAGCTGACGCTCATCAGCTTGCGGTGGTCGCGCCATTCGGCTTCGAAGGCGCGGGCGCCGCCGACATGCATCAGCACTTCCTGGGCGGCGAAGGCGGCATCGCAGACGGACGGCAGCTCGACCCGCTCGATCGTCGCATGCGGCGCCAGCTTGGCGGCAGCCTCGTCCAGCGCCTCCTGGCCGGCCATGTCCAACGGCACGCGGGCGGCGGTGCGGACGACGGCGATCCGGGGCTTGCCGGTGAGCTTGGGCCTGGTGTCCTTCACCCCGGCAAGGACGGCGTGGAACAGCAGCAGGTCGTCGGGCGTCCGCGCGTAGCCGCCGAGCGTGTCGAGATCGGCCGCCAGCGGCTGGATGCCGCGGAGCGAGAGCGCGCCGCGGGTCGCCTTGAAGCCGACGCAGCCGCAGAAGGCGGCCGGGCGGATCACCGATCCCGCCGTCTGGGTCGCGAAGGCGAGCGGCAGGAGGCCGGCGGCGACCGCGGCTGCCGAGCCCGAGGACGAGCCGCCCGGCGTGTGGGCGAGGTTGTAGGGGTTGCCGGTCGGGCCTGGATGGCGGCCGGCGAACTCGGTCGTCACCGTCTTGCCGAAGGCGACGGCCGAGGCCTTCCGGATTGCGACTACGCAGTCCGCATCCGCCGCCGGCCGATGGCCAAGCCGGATCGGCGAGTTGCACTCGGTCGGCATGTCCTTGGTGTCGATGATGTCCTTGACCCCGACCGGCACGCCGGCAAGCGCGCCCTTCTTCGCGGCCTTGTCGACGGCGCGCGCCTGGGCCAGCGCCAGATTGGGATCGAGATAGGCGAAGGCGCGAAGGCGCGGCTCGACCGCGGCGACGCGCCCGAGATAGGCCTCGGTCAGTGCCTCGGCCGTGAGCTTGCCGGAGCGGACGGCAGATGCCGCCTCGCGGGCGGAGAGATCGGCGGGGTCGGCCATGGTCAGCGCCTCCGGCTCGGCGGGAAGACATGCGCCGGCTCGACCTCGTAGCCGAGATCGCGCGGCAGCTTCGCCGCCATGTCCTGCAGGACCCGGTCGCCTTCGACCCAGGCTGCGCTCAAATCATCGGAGAGGTTGTTGAGACCGGCGCGACGGGCGAGCGCGGCCATCGGTTTCGCCGCCGGCAGCTTCGGCGCGGCGATGGCGCCGAGGATCTCGAACGCCCAGCCGGAAAGCGCCAGCAATGCCCGGTCGCCGTCGCGCGGGCCGACGAGCTGGAGCCCGACGGGCAGGCCGCTGGGCCCGAGGCCGACGGGAAGGCTGACCGAGGGCGTGCCGAGGAAGGTCCAGAGCCGGTTGAACTCGGGACTGCCGGTGGATTGCAGGCCCTTCGGCGCCTCGCCGGGCGCGGCCGGTGTCAGGATCGCGTCATAGTCGGCGAAGAAACGCGCGGTGGCGGTGATCGCAGCGGCGCGGGTCTCCTCCGCCTCGGCGATGCGGGCGGATGAATGGCCGCGGCCGTGCTCGATCGCATCGAGAAGGCCGACGCTGAGGAGATCGCGGTGGCGTTTCGAAAGCTCGTCGAAGGCACGCGCGATGCCGACCGAGATCAGGACGTTCTGGGCCTCGAACCCGCGCTCGCAGATCGCCGGAAGCTCGACTTGCTCGATCGTCTCCGCGCGCGGGGAGAGGCGGCGGGCGGCGTCATCGAGGAGATCCTCGCTGGCCGGCTCGACCTTGGACCAGGCCGAGGTGCGGACGACGGCGAGTCGAGGCCGCCCCGTCACCTTGGGCTTCGCATCCTTCACGCCGGCAAGCACGGCGTGAAACAGCAGCGCGTCGTCGGGTGTGCGGGCATAGACGCCCAGCGTGTCGAGCTCGGCGGCCAGGGGATGCACGCCCTTAAGCGAGAGCGACTCGCGGGTCGCCTTGTAGCCGACGCAGCCGGAGTACGAGGCGGGCCGGATCACCGACCCGCCGGTCTGAGTGCCGAAGGCGAGAGGAACCAGGCCGGCCGCGACGGCAGCGGCCGAGCCGGACGAGGAGCCGCCGGGCGTGTGGGAAAAATTGTAGGGATTGGCGGTGGGGCCGGGGCGGGAATTGGCGAACTCGGTGGTCACCGTCTTGCCGAAGACGATGCCAGACGCCTTCCTGACCGCGGCGACGCAGTCGGCATCGGTCTCCGGCCGCCGGCCGGCGTAGATCGCCGAGTTGCACTCGGTCGGCATGTCCCTGGTGTCGATGATGTCCTTGACCCCGACCGGGACCCCGGCGAGCGCACCCTTCTTCGTCGTCTTGTCGACGGCGCGGGCCTGGGCGCGGACCAGGTCGGGGTCGAGATAGGCGAAGGCGCGGAGCTGCGGCTCGATGGCAGCCGCACGCTCCAGATAGGCCTCCGCCAGCACCTCCGCCTTGAGTGACCCCGCAGCGACCCCTTTGGCCGCGTCGCGGGCCGAGAGATCGGCGGGGTCGCTCATGTCAGCTCGTCCGTCCGGGCTTCGGCGTGCCGTCGAACCACCACTTGCCGCCTACCACCATGCCGGCATTCACCAGGCGGTGCTTGCCGATCAGGGTCTCGCCGAGCACGTCCATGTATTCGAACTTGCCCTTGCGGTGGTCGAGGACGACGGCGTCGCCGGCGGCGCCGACCTTGAGGGTGCCGAGATCCGGCCGTCGGATCGCCTTGGCCGGGTTGATCGTGGCGGCGCGGATCACCTCGTTCAGCGGCATGCCGAGGCAGAGGAACTTCGACAGCGTCACCAGGTTGTCGATGGCTCCGTTCTCCACCGAGAGGCAGTGGATGTCGGACGAGATGCAGTCCGGATAGAAGCCGTTCTCCATCATCTCGCGCCCGGTCTTGAAGCCGAACGAACCGGCGCCGTGGCCGACGTCGAAGAAGATGCCTCGCGCGCGGGCCTCGTTGATCTCCGAGCGGACGCGGCCGGTGCCGTCGATCGGGGCGTTGGGGAAGGGGCGGAAGCAATGGGTCAGGACGTCGCCCGGACGCATGCGGTCCAGCACCTCGCGGCGCGAGGGTGGCGGATGATCGAGGTGGCACATGACCGGCAGGCCGAGGTCGTCGGCGACCTCGACCGCCATGTCGAGCGGCATGTGGCCCGAGTCGCCGCCGGCGCCGCGGCCGACGCGCACCTTGATGCCGACGATCATGTCGCGGTTTTCGTCGGCGACGCGCCGGCACTCGCCGAGGTCCATCAGCCGCAGGTCCTGGCACTCGCCGACCATCGTGGTCTTCGAGAAGGCGTAGATGCCGGGGAAGGAGATGTTGAGGTAGGCGACGATGCGGACCGGGCAGGGCTCGATGATGTGCTTGCGGAAGCCCATGAAGTTGGCGGGGCCTGAGGAACCGGCGTCGACCAGCGTCGTCGACCCGCCCTGTTGCGCGGTCAGCACCGGCTCGACGCCGAGCGAGGTGCCGAGGTGATAGATGTGCGTGTGCAGGTCGATGATGCCCGGCACCACCAGCTTGCCGGAGACGTCGCGGGTCACGCCCTTGGGCGAGGCCTTGAGGTCGGGGCCGACGGCCGCGACCTTGCCCTTGTTGAAGGCGACGTCGGCGGTCGAGTCGAGATCCTGGCTCGGGTCCACGACCCGTCCACCCTTCAGCACCAAATCATACATAGAGAAGCCTTCCCCTTGAGAGTGCGCGGTACTATCGGAAAAATGTTTCGTTCCGGCAAGTTTGCTGGAATCGTGGCGCGCCCCGCAAGGATAACGGAAGGAACGAACGATGGAAGTCGAATGGTCGCGCCTGAAGGCGCATGAGCTGCGCGATCTCGCCAAGCGGGACGCGATCGTGCTGGTCCCGATCGGGGCGACCGAGCAGCACGGCCCACATCTGCCCGTGATGGTCGACTACCGGCTGGCGACCGAGGTCTGCCACCGGGCCGCACGCATCGTCGCCAAGACCGACCCGATCGCCGTCACGCCGACGCTGCCCTTCGGCATGTCGGAGCATCACATGCCGCTAGGCGGCACCATCACCCTAGACTTCCCGACGATGCTGTCGACCTTCCGCTGCGTCGTCCGCTCGCTGACCCAGCACGGCTTCCGCCGGATCTTCATCCTGAACGGCCACGGCGGAAACACGGCCCCGCTGGACGTGATCGTCACCGAGCTCACCATCGAGTTCAAGATCCCGCTGGCCTACGCGACATACTGGGGGATCGGCGAGAAGCGGATCGCGGCTCTGCTCGACCGTCAGAAGGCTTTGCTGCATGCCTGCGAGGCCGAGACCTCGATGATCATGGCGCTGGCGCCGGAGCTGGTGGACTCGGAGTCGCTCTCGCAGATGCACGGGCCCTACATCCCCGGCAACTCCTCGATCGCCGGCGTCAACCCGGCCGCCTATCGCTGGCGCTACATTCCGTCGCGCTCGCCGAACGGCGTCATCGGCGACGCCGCGACCGCATCGGCCGAGAAGGGCGAGAAGCTGCTGGAAGCGATCGCCGAGGAACTGGCGATCACGGTCGTGAACAAGGAGTTCTGGAACACGCCGATCTGAGAGGGCGATCCCCTTCCTTCCCCATGCCGGGGTGGGGAAGGAAGGGTGGGTCGCAGAGGCCTATTTCGGATAGGATCCGGCCCATGTCCAAGCGACGTCTCGCCGTCGGCATCGTCATCGGCATCTGAATGCTGCATGTCCTCGCCAACCGGACCTACCGCCATCTCTTCCTCGCCCAGGTCATCGCCCTGGTCGGGACCGGCCTCGCCACGGTGGCGCTCGGGCTGCTCGCCTACGACATCGCCGGCGCCGATGCCGGGGCGGTGCTCGGCACGGCGCTCGCCATCAAGATGATCGCCTATGTCGGCGTCGCGCCGGTGGCGGCGGCTTTTGCCGAGCGCCTGCCGCGCCGCGCGATGCTCGTCGGCCTCGACCTGGTGCGGGCCGCGGTTGCGGTGATGCTGCCGTTCGTGACCGAGATCTGGCAGGTCTACATCCTGATCTTCTTGCTGCAATCGGCCTCCGCCGGCTTCACTCCGACGTTCCAGGCGACCATTCCCGACGTGCTGCCGGATGAGCGCGAATACACGCGGGCACTCTCGCTCTCGCGCCTTGCCTATGACCTCGAGAGCGTCGTCAGCCCGATGCTGGCGGCGATGCTGCTCACCGTCATCGGCTTCCACGACCTTTTCGCCGGCACCGTGGTCGGCTTCCTCGCCTCGGCCGCTCTGGTCGTCTCGGTCGCGCTGCCGAGCCCTAAGCCCGGCGAGCGCCGGGGCATCTACGACCGCACCACGCGCGGCCTCCGCATCTACCTCGCGACCCCGCGTCTCCGCGGCCTGCTGGCGCTCAATCTGGCGGTGGCGGCGGCGAGCGCCATGGTCATCGTCAACACCGTCGTGCTGGTGCAGGCGGGGTTCGGCCTGACCCAGCGCTCAACGGCTCTCGCGCTCGCGGCCTTCGGCGGCGGTTCGATGGTCGCGGCTTTTCTCCTGCCGCGACTCCTCGACGACATTCCGGATCGGAGCGCCATGCTCGTCGGCGCCGGCATTCTGGTCCTCGGCCTGTTCGCCGGCGCTGCCGTTTCGAGCTACGAGGCGCTGCTGGCACTCTGGTTCGTGATCGGCCTCGGCTACTCCCTGGCGCAGACGCCGTCCGGCCGGTTGCTCCGCCGATCCTCGCAGCCGGAGGATCGGCCGGCGCTGTTCGCGGCCCAGTTCGCGCTGTCGCATGCCTGCTGGCTGATCACCTATCCCGTCGCCGGATGGCTCGGCGCCAAGGCGGGACTGTCGGTCGCCTTCGTGGCGCTCGCGGTCATCGGCGGGCTGGCCGTGCTCCTGGCGACGCAGCTATGGCCGGCGCACGATCCCGACGAGATCGAGCATGTCCATGACACGCTGGAGGCGAGCCATCCCCACCTCGCCGGGACGGCCGGCGACGGTAAGCCCGTACGCCACAGCCATGCCTTTGTGATCGACAGCCATCACCCGGAATGGCCGCGCTCGGCCTGAAGCGCGGGTCCGGATCGGACCCGCGCTTCAAGCCTATTTCACCTCGACGATCGCCTCGATCTCGACCGGGATACCCGAGGGCAGGCTGCCCATGCCGACGGCGGAGCGGGCGTGGCGGCCCTTGTCGCCGAAGACCTCGACGAAGAGATCGGAACAGCCGTTGATCACCTTGGGCTGCTCGCCGAACTCGGGCGTGCCGTTGACCATGCCCAGCACCTTGACCACGCGCTCGACGCGGTCGAGGTCGCCTAAGAACTCTTTCAGCACCGCGATCAGCACGAGGCCGACCGAGCGGGCGTGCTTGTAGGCGTCCTCGACCGAGACGTCCTTCGGCACCTTGCCGGAGGGACGCGGCTTGCCCGGCTCCGCCAGCGGACCCTTGCCGGCGAGATAGACCGTGTTTCCGGTCTGCACGGCATGAACGTAGTTGCCGGCCGCGGCCGGCACCGGCGGGAGCACGATGCCGAGCTCCTTCAGGCGCGCTTCGATCTTCATGGCTACTTCACCTCGACGATGGCTTCGATCTCGACGGTGATGTTCATGGGCAGGCTGCCCATGCCGACGGCGGAGCGGGCGTGACGACCCTTGTCGCCGAAGACCTCGACGAAGAGGTCGGAGCAGCCGTTGATCACCTTCGGCTGGTCGCCGAACTCCGGCGTTGCGTTGACCATGCCCAGCACCTTGACCACGCGATTGACGCGGTCGAGATCGCCCAGATGATTCTTGAGCACGGAGATCAGCGTGAGGCCGACGGTGCGGGCGTCCTGATACGCCTTCTCGATGGTGACGTTGCCGCCGACCTTGCCCGAGGGCATCGGTCCGCCCTTCGGATCGAAGGGGCCCTTGCCGGCGAGATAGACGAGGTTGCCGCTCTGCACCGCATGGACGTAGCTGCCCATCGGCGGGCCGGGATCCGGCAGGGTGATGCCGAGCTCTTTCAGTCGCTCTTCGATCTTCATGATGGGCTCGCGTTCTGGTCGGAGAAAGATTGCGGCGACACGCTACGAGGTTTCCCTTAGGAAATGAAGCCTGCCCGAACCAGGAGACACCATGCGCATCGCCGATCTCGAAGGAAAGTCAGCCCTCGTCACCGGGTCGTCGACCGGCATCGGAGCCGCGGTCGCCATCGCGTTCGCCCGCGCCGGAATGAAGGTCGCCGTCCACTACAATGCCAGCAGGGAGCCGGCGGAGAAGGTCCTGGCCGAGGTCGAGGCCGCCGGCGCCAAGGCGATCCTGCTTTCCGGCGACGTCCGCAAGAGCGCGGCCTGCACCGGCCTGGTCGAGGCGACGGTGAAGGCCTTCGGCCGGCTCGACGTGCTGGTCAACAATGCCGGATCGGTGGTGGCGCGCGTGCCGGCCGAGGACGCGACCGACGATCTCTACGATGAGATCATGGATCTGAACGCGCGCTCGGTCTTCGCCTGCAGCCGGGCGGCGGTGCGGGCTTTCCTTGCCGCCGGCTCCGGCGGCAAGGCCACCGGCAACATCATCTCGACCACCTCGGTCGCCGCCCGCAACGGCGGCGGCGTCGGCTCCATCCTCTATGCCGGCGCCAAGGGTTTCGTCTCCAGCTACACCCGCGGCCTCGCCAAGGAAATGGCGCCGACCGGCATCCGCGTCAACGCGGTGGCGCCCGGCATCATCCGCACGCCGCTGCACGACCGGCTGACCAAGCCGGAAGCCTACAAGGCCATGGTGGAGGCGACGCCGATGCGCCGCGACGGCACGTCCGAGGAATGCGCCGGCACTTACATCTACCTCGCCTCCGACACGCTTTCGAGCTTCGTCACCGGCCAGGTGATCGAGGTCAATGGCGGCCTGCTGATGCCGTAGACGGACCGGGGTGCGACGATTCGATGCGGCGAAGCCGAGCGGTCGATCGGGGGCGTCGGCGCGATCGGCCCCGGCAAGGTGGCGCCAGGGCACGTTCCCTTGCGACTTCTGGGTGTCGGGACCGGGCAAGAATGACCTCGCCAATGCCGGCTGCCGATAAGCTGGGCGGTTCCATATTTCTTAACGTGAAACAGCGGTCCGCCGCGGAAATCCACGCCGGATGGGCATCCTTCAAGGGATTGTTGACGGAGCGACAGGCTATGAGTGACACTGCGAACGGCGCCGGCTTCGGGGGGCTCTCTCGGGGTTGGCAAGCCCAACTAAGGTCGAGGGAGGCACGCGCGGCATCGTCTCCGTCCTGAGCGGGGACAGGCGCGCGTTGCTGGTCTGGGGAGTCGCCGCTGGCGCCGGATGCGCCGATCTTGATGTTATTTTCGACCGCTCGCCGCGGGGGTGATTGATGTATGCCTACTTGATCCGACGAATCCTCGCGACCATCCCGGTCATGGCGGTGGTGGCGATCTTCGTCTTCTCGCTGCTGTTCCTCAGCCCCGGCGACCCGGCGGCGATCATCGCCGGCGATCTCGCGACCGCCGACGACATCGCCCGCATCCGCGAGCGCCTCGGCCTGAACGAGCCGTTCCTCGTCCAGTTCGGCAAGTGGGTCTTCAACCTCGCGCGCGGCGACCTCGGCGTTTCGATCTTCTCGAACCTGCCGGTCTCCAAGCTGATGCTCCAGCGCCTCGAGCCGACGCTGATGCTCACCACCACGACGCTGGTGATCGCCATCTGCTCTGCGGTGCCGATGGGCGTGATCGCGGCATGGAAGGCCGGCACCTTCATCGATCGCGGCGTCATGCTGTTCGCGGTGCTGGGCTTCTCCTTCCCGTCGTTCGTGCTGGGATATCTCCTGATCTACGCCTTCGCCATCAAGCTCGAGGTGCTGCCGGTCCAGGGCTACACCTCGATCAGCAAGGGTTTCGGCCCGTTCCTCAACAACATCGTCCTGCCGTCGCTCACGCTCGGCATGGTCCAGGCGGCGCTGATCGCGCGCATGACCCGCACTTCGGTTCTCGAGGTGCTGGCCGAGGACTACATCCGCACCGCGCATGCCAAGGGGCTTGCCACCAACAAGGTGCTGATCGGGCACGCGCTGAAGAACGCCGCCGTGCCGATCGTCACCATCATCGGCGTCAGCTTCGCGCTCCTGATCGGCGGCGCCATCATCACCGAGAGCGTCTTCGCCATTCCGGGACTCGGTCGTCTCACCGTCGACGCGATCCTCCGGCGTGACTATCCGATCATCCAGGGCGTGATTCTGGTGTTCAGCGGCGCCTACGTGCTGGTGAACCTCGCCGTGGACATCATCTACACGTTCCTCGATCCGCGAATCCGCTACTGACGGCCGCGAAGGCAAGGAGTCACCGACCCATGACCGCGACCACCCCCGCCGTCATCGACATCATCGAACCGCCGAAGCCGCTTGGCCAGCAGCTCTACGAGTTCTGCCGCCGCAACAAGACGGTCGTGTTCGGCTCGGCGTTGCTGTTCTCCATGGTGTTCATCGCCATCTTCGCGCCCTTCTTCGCGCCGGGCGATCCGCTGGCGCTGGCGCCGGCGCGGCGGCTCAGGCCGCCGTCGGAGACCTACTGGTTCGGTACCGACATGTTCGGCCGCGACGTCTACACGCGGACGATCTACGGCACGCGCATCTCGCTGATCGTCGGCATCTCCGTCTCCGTGCTCTCGACCCTCGTCGGCCTCGTCATCGGCATGCTGTCCGGCTACGTCCGCATGGTGGATGCCATCGTGATGCGGATCATGGACGGACTGATGGCGATCCCGGGCATCCTGCTCGCGATCGCGATGATGGCGCTCACCAAGGCCTCGGTGGAGAACGTCATCATCGCCATCACCATCCCCGAGGTTCCGCGCGTCGTCCGCCTGGTACGTGGCGTCGTGCTGCAGATCCGCGAGCAGCCCTACATCGAGGCGGCTCAGTCGATCGGAACCAAGTTCCACCGCATCCTGATCAAGCACATCCTGCCCAACATCATGGCGCCGCTGATCGTGCAGGCCACTTACATCTGCGCCGCCGCCGTCCTGATCGAGGCCGGCCTGTCGTTCCTCGGCGCCGGTACCCCGCCGAACATCCCGAGCTGGGGCAACATCATGGCGGAGGGTCGGACCTTCTTCCAGATCGCCTTCTGGATCATCCTGTTCCCCGGCCTGTTCCTTTCGGTGACCGTTCTCGCGATCAATCTCCTCGGCGACGGGCTTCGGGATGCGCTCGACCCGCGTCTCGCCCGCCGCATGTAAAACCGACCGCACAAGGAATTCGATGGTGCAGGCAACGCAGACCATGGCCCGACCCGATCCCGGCTCGGGCCAGGCGGAAAAGGTCCTCGAGATCGAGGATCTGAAGACGCACTTCTTCACGCGCGATGGCGTCGTCCGCGCCGTCGACGGCGTCTCCTACCACGTGCTCAAGGGCGAGACCCTCGGGGTGGTGGGCGAGTCCGGCTGCGGCAAGTCGGTGACCGCGCTGTCGGTCCTACGCCTCATCGCCAAGCCCGGGCGCATCGTCCAGGGTCAGATCAAGATGTCCGGGCGCAACCTGCTCGAGCTCTCCGACGAGGAGATGCGCTCGATCCGCGGCAACGACATCTCGATGATCTTCCAGGAGCCGATGACGTCGCTGAACCCGGTGCTTACGCTGGGCCGGCAGATCGCCGAGACGATCATGCTGCACCAGGGGCTCAGCAAGAAGGACGCCTGGGACAAGTCGGTCGAGATGCTGAAGCTCGTGCGCATTCCCGAGGCCGAGCGACGGGTGCACGAGTATCCGTTCCAGATGTCGGGCGGCATGCGCTAGCGCGTGATGATCGCGATGGCGCTGTCCTGCAATCCCAAGGTTCTGCTCGCCGACGAGCCGACGACCGCCCTCGACGTCACCATCCAGGCGCAGATCATCCATCTGATGCTCGAGCTCAAGGAAAAGACCGGCACTGCGATCGTGCTGATCACCCATGATCTCGGCGTGGTCGCCGAAACCTGCCAGCGCGTGGTCGTCATGTACGCCGGCAAGAAGGTCGAGGAAGCGACGGCCGACGAGCTGTTCGAGCGGCCGCTGCACCCCTATACGGTCGGGCTGATGAAGTCGGTGCCAAGGCTCGACCGCGCCGCGGTCGAGGGGCAGACGCGCCTGACCGAGATCCCGGGCATGGTGCCGTCGCTGAAGAACATGCCGCCGGGCTGCGCCTTTGCGCCGCGATGTGTCTTCGCGACCGAACGCTGCCGGGTCGAGGTGCCGCCCTTCGAGATGAAGGCCGGCGGTCACTATGCCGCGTGCTTCAATTCCGACAAGGTGGCGGAGGCGTATCATGGCTGAGGCCTCCTCCCGCAAGAAGACGGGCAACCTGCTCGAGGTCCATGACCTGAAGAAGCACTTCCCGATCCGCAAGGGGATCCTGTCCCGGGTCCAGGGCTACGTTTACGCCGTCGACGGCGTCAGCTTCACCATCGGCCATGGCGAGACGCTGGGCCTGGTCGGCGAGTCCGGCTGCGGCAAGTCGACGGTCGGCAAGACCATCCTCAAGCTGATCGAGCCGACCGGCGGCGAAGTCCATCTCGACGGCAAGAAGATCTCGAACCTCAGCCAGATCGAAATGCGCCCGCACCGCCGCGAGATGCAGGTGATCTTCCAGGATCCCTATTCCTCGCTCAATCCGCGGATGAGCGCCGGCGACATCGTCGGCGAGCCGATGTTCAACTACGGCCTCGCCTTCGGCAAAGAGAAGGAAGAGAAGACCCGCCAGCTCTTCGCTCGCGTCGGCCTTCGTGCCGAGCACATGCTGAAGTATCCGCACGAGTTCTCGGGCGGCCAGCGCCAGCGCCTCGGCATCGCGCGTGCGCTTGCGGTCAATCCCAGCCTGATTATCGGCGACGAGCCCGTCTCGGCGCTCGACGTCTCGGTGCAGGCGCAGGTGATCAACCTGATGATGGACCTGCAGCAGGAGTTCAATCTCTCCTACCTGTTCATCGCCCACGACCTCGCGGTCGTCGAGCACATCAGCCACCGCGTCGCGGTCATGTATCTCGGCAAGATCGTCGAGATGACCGACAAGCGCTCGCTCTTCACCTCGCCGCAGCACCCCTACACCGAGGCGCTGCTCTCGGCCGTGCCGATCCCGTCGCCGAAGATGAAGAGGAAGCGCATCATCCTCACCGGCGACGTGCCGAGCCCGATCCGCCCGCCGCCCGGCTGCCGCTTCCACACCCGCTGCCCCTACGTCATGGACCACTGCAAGGTGGTGGAGCCGCCGATGAAGGAAGTGGCCCCCGGCCATTTCGTCGCCTGCCATCTCCGCCAGCCCGGCCAGGCGATGTACGCCATCGCCGCGCACGCGACCTCGCCGTCCAAGACGCCGGCGGGCGCCGCCCAGCACTGAACGCATCGCCGTTCTTCGGAGTCGAGAAAGCCCCGGCCTGAGAAGGCCGGGGTTTTTCTTTTCAGCTCTTCACCGCGCCGGCGGTGAGGCCCGAGACCATGTAGCGCTTGAAGACGTAGTAGATGGCGGCCGGGGGGAACGAGTAGATCAGCCCCGTTGTCATCAGCAGCTCCCAGGGCGAATCATCGGCCGAGAGGAAGTTGCCGAGCGCCACCGGAAGCGTGATGGTCGTGTCCTTCGAGAGCAGCAGGAACGCGTAGAGATACTCGTTCCACGCCAGCAGCAGCGCGTAGGTGCCGATGGCGACCATCGAGGGCGCCATCAGCGGAATGTAGATCAGGCGGAACAGCTGCATCGGCGTGGCGCCGTCCATTACCGCGGCCTCGTCGAGCTCGACCGGCAGCTTGTCGGAGGCCTGCTTCAGGACCCAGATGGCATAGGGCGATGCGATGGTCACCATCGCCAGGATCAGCGCCCACTGGCTGTTGAGGAGGCCGTAGATGCCCATGGTCTTGTACATGGGCACGGCCAGGAACGCGGCCGGGATGAAGTATGTGAGCAGCGCCATGTTCATCACCGTGCGCCCGCCCTTCACCTTGAGCCGGCTGATGGCGAAGGCGGCCGACGTTGCGATCAGCAGCGTCAGCGCGCCGATCGAGACGGCGATGAACAGCGAGTTCCAGAGCTGCTGCCAGAAATGGATCAGGAAGTAGTGCTTCTGGGTGAAGACGATCTCGAAATTCCGGAGCGTCGGGTTGTCGGGCCAGAGATGGCCGGCGAAGGCCGAGTCCTTCGGCGATATGGCGAATAGGAACAGGTGGTAGATCGGCAGGATGGTCCACAGGAACAGCGGAATGCCGATCAGCAGCAGCTTGGCCTCGGTGGAGACGGCCTGGCGCGAAGGCAGCTTCATTTCGACAGCCGCTTCATCATGAAATAGACCAGCGGCAGGACCAGCGGCAGGGCGCAGACGATGCTGGCCATCGCCATGTCGACCTCGTCGAGGCGCAGATAGCGGATGCCCAGCGTCGCCAGCACGTGGGTGAGATCGGCGGGGCCGCCGCCGGTCAGGAGGTAGACGCTGTTGAAGTCGCCCAGCGTCCAGATCATCGAGAGCAGCGTGCAGGTGACGTAGAGCGTCTGCATCGACGGCCAGGTCACGTAGCGAAAGCGGTTCCAGCCTGTGGCGCCGTCGACCGAGGCGGCCTCGTAGAGGTCGGCGGAGATGGAGAGCCGGCCCGAGAGCAGGATCAACGTCCAGAACGGCAGCGACTTCCAGATATGGACGACGATGGCGAGCGAAAGCGCCAGCGTCGGGTCATTGAGCCAGTTCGGGCCGTCCTCGGTCGTCAGGTTGAAGATGATCGTGTTGATGATCCCCCATTCCGGATTCAGCATGAATCGCATGGATAGGATGGTGGGGATCGAGGGCACCGCCCAGGGCAGGATGAAGAGGACCGAGAGCCAGCGGATCCAGACCCGTTGGCGCGTGAAGAACTCGGCAAGGCCGAGCGCGATCATCATCTTGAGATTGATGCCGACGATCAGGAACACCAGCGTGTTCACGACCGAGCGGGCGAAGATCGGGTCCTCGTAGAGCTTCTCGTAGCTGTACGGGTGGCGGGCGAGCCAGAGCCCGTAGCCGATCGGATAGATGACGAAGAGAAGGAAGATCAGGATGTAGGGCGCGATCAGCACCAGGCCCCAGGCCTGGGCGGCCGACATGCGCCGCGGTGCAGGCCTGGTCGGCCGGACCGTGCCCGCATCGGGAAGGGCGATCGTGGACATCGGACGGGATCGAGGTCCCGGCCGCTCCGTCAGATCCGGAGCGGCCGGGGAGTCTCCTTCAGGTCAGCCCGCGACCTGCTTGATGCGGGCGATCATCTCGTCCACGGCCTTTTCGACCGGGACCTTCTCGCTGACCACGCGGTTCATCGCCTTGGCCCAGACGTTCTCGTTGTTGAGGATGGTGAACTTGTAGTTCTTGGTGAACTCGAAGGGCACCGTTCCCGACTTGAACTGCTGGTAGACCGCCTTGCGATGATGATCGGCCTGCCAGAACGGGCTTTCCTGAGCCTTCTTGGTCACCGGGAACCAGCGGCCGAGCGAGCCTTCGACATAGGGCGTCAGGTTTTCTTCCTGGACCAGGAAGGTGACGAATTCCTTCGCCCGTGCCTTGTTCTTGGCGTCGGCGAAGATCACGCCGGTCTTGACTGCCGAGCGGTACTTCATCGGCGTGCCGTCGGGCTTCCTCGGGAAGCCTGCGGTCGCGATCGCCTCGTCATAGTACTTCTTGCCGAGCGCGCGCTCTTCCGGCTTGAGGTTGGCGTTGTTGGCGTCGTCGAGCCACTTGGCGGCGATCGAGATCGTCGCGTTGTGGGTCATCACCGTGGTCCGATTGTGGAAGGCGACGTTGTTGTCCGGGTCCTTCCAGTTCGTCGACGACGGCGGGCTGCAGCCCTTGGTGTAGGGGGCGGTGTAGTCGCGCAGCGCGCTGACCAGGCCGGCCTTCACCTTGGGATCGTCGACCAGGAGCTTGCCGTTGTCGTCGACCAGCTTGACGTTGTAGGCGTCGGCGAAAGTCAGGAACGAGTAGCTGGCATCGCTCGAATCGACGCCCATCGGCATGCCGATGCCGAAGCCCCGGGTTCCGGTCGCCTTGCGGTAGGCGGGCTGGACCTTGTCGCACCAGAACGACCAGTACTCCTTCCACGTCCCCGGAACGTCCGCCGGCTTGAAGCCGGCCGTGCTCAGCAGGTCGTTCCAGTACTGGATGTGCATGGTCTGCTGCTTCAGCGGGAAGGCGTAGTAGGCCTTCTTCTTGGCCTTGTCGCTGTAGAGGAAGGTGGTCGCGAGCGCGCTCGCCTCGAAGGTGTCCTTGATCGGATTGATCGCGTCCGAAATGTCCTCGAGCTTGCCGTCGAAGGCCCATTTTCCGGTGGTCTGGAAGTCGTAGACGTCGGCATAGGCGACGTCGGGCGGGGTGCCCGAGTCCATCGCCGCGACCGTCTTCGGGATCATGTCCTGGACCGCGTATTGCGACAGGTCGACCTTGACCCCGCTCTTCTTCTCGAACTTGGCGATCGCCTCGTAGAGCGCGTCGTCCTCGGCCTTGTAGAAGCCCTTCACCCAGAAGACCGTCAGCTTGTCCTGCGCCTGGGCATGGGCGGAGAACATCAAGGCGGACAGCGCCACGGCACCAAAGATGACTTTTTTCATGCAGTTCCTCCCTACTGAAGGGGAGGTTACCCGCTCGCCGGCTTGTCTGACAACCGTCCCGGCACTCGACCTTGGTCGCAACGTCGTGAGGCGCACAATATTTGAGCAGCCCTAGCCGAGCAGTCCGCGCTTCGCCAGGTTCCGCATCAGGGCGCTGGTGCCGAAGGTCCAGGGCGGGGCCCTGTCGGTCGGGGCGACCCGGTTGACCAGGGCGCCCAGGCGTTCGGCCCGGATGGTGACGACGTCGCCGAACTCGTGGGTGAAGCCCAGGCCCGGCTTGGAGCGGTCCTGGGTCGGGGCGAACATGGTTCCGGAGTAGAGGCAGACGCCGTCCGGGTACTGGTGACTGGGGTTCAGCAGCTGGCCGACCAGGTCGGTCAGGTCGCGGCTGATCTCGGCGACCGACGACGCCCCCTTCATGACGAACTGGTCCGGGCCGTCGACCCTGAGCTCGACCACGGTGTTCCTCAGGTCGTCGAGGGTGTAGCCCTCGTCGAACAGGCGGACGAAGGGGCCGATGGCGCTGGACGCGTTCTGGTCCTTGGCTTTGCCAAGGAGCAGGCCGGAGCGGCCCTCGACGTCGCGGAGGTTGACGTCGTTGCCGAGGCTGGCGCCGACGATCCTGCCGGCGGCGCTCACGACCATGACGATCTCGGGCTCGGGATTGTTCCAGGTCGACTTCGGATGGACGCCGATCTCGGCGCCGACGCCGACCGAGGCCATCGGCGGGCACTTGGTGAAGATCTCGGCGTCGGGACCGATCCCGACCTCGAGGTACTGGGACCAGCGGCCCTTCTTGATCAGCAGCTCTTTCAGCCGCATGGCCTCCTCGGAGCCCGGCTTCAGCGCTTTCAGGCTGGTGCCGATCTCGCGCTGGATCTCGGCGCGGATGGCATCGCCCTTGGTCGGGTCGCCCTTGGCCTGCTCCTCGACCAGCCGCTCCAGCATGCTGGAGACGAAGGTGACGCCCGATGCCTTCACCGCCTGCAGGTCGATCGGGGCGAGGAAATAGGGCTTCTTCGCATCGATCGAACCCGCCTCGCTGTTGGCGAGGATCTCGGCGACGCTGCCGAGGCTGGGTCCGGTCGCGGCGCGAAAGCGCTTCAGCGGATCGGCATCGTTGCAGAGATCCGAGACGGTCGGCGCCGCCTTGGTGATGTCGAACACGCCGGCTTCCGTCACCTTGACGACGGAGGGGCCCTCGACCGCGGGCAGCCAGACGCGGCCGACGAGGCTGGCTTTGGTCCAGTCGACGGGAAGACAGGTCGCGATATCCAGGGTCATGGTCAGAACTTGCCGTATTTGAGGTAAGCCTTCTCGGGATCCATGCCGGCCAGGATCGACTTCCGCATGTCGCTCTCGGTCGAGACCACGCGTTCGGTCTCGGCGACGGCGTCCGCGGCCATGTCCTTCGGCAGCACGACGATGCCGTCGCGGTCGCCAAGGAGGTGGTCGCCGGTGCGGACCGTGACCGTGCCCATCGTGACCGGCTCGCCGAACAGATGCTCGTCGGGGATCCAGGTCTCGACGATGTCAGCGGGAGTGTTGTGCGTGCAGAAGACCGGAAAGCGCATGTCGAGGATGAAGTCGGTGTCGCGGCAGGCGCCGTCGACGACATAGCCGCGGGTCTTCTTCACCATCAGCGCGCGGGCCGAGAGCTCGCCCATCAGCGCGATCGCATGCGTGTTCGGCTGGCAGACGATGACCTTGCCCGGCGGGATCTTTGAGAGCACTCGAGCCCAACGCAGCAGGGTCTCGTGCTTGGACATGGTCTGATCTACCCGTCCGGAGATGGTGTAGACCTCGCCCGCCACCTTTACCTTGGGATCGAGGGGGCGGATGGTCGTGGGCAGCACGCAGTTGCCATGGCCCATGCCCTTCAGCACGTCATGCACGGCCGAGGCATAGCAGCGGATCAGCCGGTCGCCGAGGCTCACCGTCGATTTGCGGCCTGACGTCGATTTCTTGCGCGCGGCCATGTCCGCGTTATCCTCCCCGGCTTCGATGGCAGGCATTAGAAGGACGCATATGGCGAGCGTCAAGGAGACCCCGGCCGCGCGCGGCACGGATCGCGTGATCGGCGTCGACTGGGGCACCTCGAGCTTCAGGGCCTATCTCATGGATGGCGATGGAGCCGTGCTCGATCGTCGCGAGGCCGCCGACGGCATCCTGGCGGTTCAGGATTTCGACGGCTGCTTCGAGCGCCATTGCGGCGCCTGGGCGGAGGCGCATCCGCAGGCGCCGATCCTGCTGGCCGGCATGATCGGCAGCCGTCAGGGCTGGGTCGAGGCGCCCTATTGCCCGTGCCCGGCGGGAGCGGCCGAGATCGCGGCAAGGTTGACGCCTCACGCCACCGCCCGGGGCCGCAAGGTCGCCTTCGTTCCGGGCCTTTCCTGGCAGTCGACCTCGGGCGCCGACGACGTCATGCGGGGCGAGGAAACGCAGATCCTCGGCGTCGCCGCATCGGGACGGCAGATCCTGGTGCTGCCGGGGACGCACAGCAAGTGGGCGGAGGTCGTGGACGGCCGCGTCGTGCGCTTCTCCACCTTCATGACCGGCGAAGTGTTCGCGGCGATGTCCAAGCACACGATCCTCGGCCGGCTGATGACCGGGGAGGGCCACGACCCGAAGGCGTTTGCCGCCGGCATTGCTGCCTCGGGCGAGGCGGGCGGGTTGCTGCATCACCTGTTCCGGGTGCGGACGGCCGGGCTGTTCTCGAGATGGCCGGCGGAGTCGTTGTCGTCGCTGCTGTCGGGCCTGGTGATCGGTCACGAGATCAGGGCCGCCCAGGCGTTCTTCGCGGCCGAGCGTGTGCTGGTGGTCGGTGGTGCCGCCCTGGCGGAGCGCTATGCCGAAGCTCTGGCCACCCTCGGGCTCACGGCGGAGACCGCCCCGGCCGATGCGGCGGCCCGCGGCCTGGCGCTGCTCGCGCGTCAGATCACCTTGTCGGTCATGTCCTCGTAGAGGGCGGCGCCGAGGATGAAGTCGACCTTGCCGGCACCCTCGGTGACCGGCAGCAGCAGCCGCTCGGTCACCAGGAAGTTGAAATCGGGATTGAACATGGTGGCACCGCGATAATGGCGGACTTCGGCCTCCTCGCTGCAGATGACGTAGTCCCGGTAGGAGGCCTTCTCGCGGACGTCGGGATAGACCTCGTCCATGGTGCGGCCGATGACGTTCGGGCGCGACACGCTGGTGATCCCTGATCCGAGCAGCCGGAAGCGGAACCGGAGCGGCGGGCGCTCGACCGCGACCAGGAAGACATCGTGAAGCAGGGGCCCGATCTCGACCGGATCGATATCGGACTTCCGCGGCAGACCCTCGGCCGGGCGTTTCGAGCGCCAATAGTCGTAGAGGCGCTGAAGCTTCGGATGCCACGCCGTGCGATCGATCTCGCCGGTCATGAGCGTCATCATGGCCCTTAGAGCCACGGCTCGCAACGCCGGCTCACAGCTCGTGCCCGTCGGAATCGAAGAAGACGGACAAGCCCAGGATCATATCCACCCGCTTTCCGTCGGTCGCCAAGGGCAAGAGCAGGCGCTCGATCTGGACGTGTTCGCGGTCCCAGTCGAACACCGGCGTCCCCAGCCGCCGGCTGATGCGATGGTCGCGCACGCAGGCGGGATAGTCCGCATAGGGTTGCGCCACGAACAGGTTGGGGTGCGCCTCCTCCATCAGCATTCCGGTCATCTCGCGATTGCCGGCATAGACCAGCTTGGAGCCGACCAGCCGGTAGCGGAATCTGAGCGGCGCCTCGATTACGTCCAAGAGGTAGATGTTGGGCAGCAGCAGCGGGATCTCGGCCGGGTCGATATGGCTGCGCGACGGCAGCAGCCCGGTGCCCTCGGGCAGGCGCGTCCGCCAGTACGCGTAGAGCGCGGCGGATTTCGGATGCCAGCCGGAGGTATCCATGCACCTACATGTCGATCCTACGACCGCCGGATGCAAGTCCCGGAAATTTTCTACCGAGACTCAGGGGGCGGGGCGACTCCGAAGGTTTCTGGCGGCAGGCCGCGCTGGGTGCGTTCCCACATGGCGAGATAGGCGCCTTCAACATGGCGGCGGTAGCGGTCGGTGTCGAAGAGCGGGTGGGTGACGCGATTGGCCGCCAGCCTGGCCCGGATCGCGGCGAGTGCCGCCCTGTCCCGCGCAAGCTCCAGCGCCCGGGCCTCATAGGCTGCCGGCGATCCGGCGACCAGCTCCGGCAGCCCGACCGCGTGCAGCAGGCTGGCGGCGACACGGCCGACGAAGGTGGTTCCGAGGCAGGTCAGGACCGGGAGCCCCGCCCATAGCGCATCCGCGGCCGTGGTCTGGGCATTGAACGGAAGCGTGTCGAGGAACAGGTCGGCCTGGCGGTAGCGAGCCAGGTGCTCCTCCATCGACGGCAGCCGCGGCGCAAAGACCAGGCGGGCGGGATCGATGCCGGCCTCGGCCGCCTCGCGCCGCAGGTTCTCCGTCGCCGATGCCTGGATCTGCTGCAGCCACAGCACGCTGCCGTCGATCTGGCGGAGAAGCCGCATCCAGATGGCGAACGTCGCCGGGTTGATCTTGTAGGTGTTGTTGAAGCAGCAGAAGACGAACGCGGCTTCTGGAAGGCCGAGCTCGGCGCGCGACGGCGTCCGCTCGGCGATGCGGCGGGAGGAGTCGGTGGCGAGGAAGGTGTCGGGCAGATAGGCGATCTGTTCGCGATGGAAGCGGCGGTGCTCCTCGGGGATCGCGACCGGGTCGGCGATCAGGTAGTCGATGAAGGGGGCGTCGGTCGGGCAGAAGAAGTTGACGCTGACCGGCGCCGGCCGCCAGGCGAAGACGCCGAGCCGGTTGCCGTGCGTATGCCCCATCAGGTCGACGGCGATATCGACCTCCAGGCGGCGCACCAGCTCGGCGATGGAGCGGTCGCTCTCGTTGCGGACGTCGATGAAGCGGTCGAAGGCGCCTTCCAGGCGCGCCCGCATCGCGCTCGGCTCGGCCGGCCCGAAGGAGAGCGCGGTGACCTCGAAGCGCCGCCGGTCGTGGTGCTCGAAGAGGCCGGCGAGCAGCACCGAGATCGCGTGCTCGCGAAAGTCCGCCGACAGATACGCGACACTGATCCGCTCGTGCCCGTACCGCTCTCCGTTCCAGAGCGGCGCCGGCGGGGCCGGATAATTATCGCGGCAGAAGACCTCGCCGCAGACCGACTGGTCCTGCTCCGATCGGGTGACGGAGAAGAAGGCGAACGGCGTGCAGGCGCGCTGTCTCGCCCGCACCGCCGCCGTTACCCGGTCCGCCTGTCCCTCAAGATCGCGCCAGTCGCAGCAGTTCATCTGCGAATGCAGCAGGGAGCCCTCGATGTACGGCTCATCCGGCGCGATCTCCAGCAGGATCCTGAAATCCGCAATCGCCTCGCGGTGATGGCCGAGCGTCCGCAGCAGGTTGCCCCGGTTGCGGAGGGCCTCGACGTAACCGGGCCTGACAGCCAGGGCCCGGCCGTAGTTCGCTAACGCCCGCTCGGCCTGGCCAAGCTCCTTCAGGGCATTGCCCCGATTGTGCAGGGCCTCGGGATGGGATGGCGCCAGCGCGAGCACTCTGCCGCAAGTTGCGAGAGCCTCGGGCCAGCGTCTCAGCTCGTGGAGCGCGACGCTGCGGTTGCTCAGCCGCTCGACATGATCCGGAGTGTGCGCGAGGACCTGGTCGAAGCTCTTGAGAGCCTGGTCCGGCCGCTTGAGAAAAAGCAGGACGACGCCGCGGTTGTTCACGATGTCCGGGTGGCCGGGCACGAGTGCCAGCGCCCGATCGTAGCTTGAGAGCGCCTCTTCCAGGCGATTCAGCTCGCTCAGGACCTGTGCGCGGCGCCACAGCGTCTCGAAGTGACTGGCCTGGAGCGACATGGCTTTGCGGAAGTCGGCCAGTGACTCGGCCGGCCTCCCCAGGCTTTGCAGAACCTCGCCTCGGGCAACGATCGCATCGACATAGTCGAGTCGGATCGCACAGGCCCGCCCGAAACTCGCCAATGCCTCCTTCGGTCGTGCCAGCTGCTGCAAGGCTCTGCCGCGGTTGAAGAAGACGGTCGCCTCGTCAGGGCGGATCGACACCGCGATCTCGAAGTTCCGCCGTGCCTCGTCGGGGTGACCAAGGTCGAGATGCAGGCTGCCGCGGTTGTTGAGGGCATCGCCGGACCCGGGATCGATCGAAAGCGCCCGGTCGTAGCTGGCCAGGGCATCGTTCGGACGGTCCAGGCTTCTCAGGCAGTTGCCGAGGTTGATGTGAGCGGGCGGAAACCCGGGATTGATCCTGAGCGCGCGCCCGATCAATCGCGCTGCGTCGAGGACGAGGCTTCGTTGCAGATGCGCGACGCCGAGGAAATGCAAGGCATCGAAGTGACCGGGCTCGGCGCTCAGCGCTTGGCGATAGGCCCCTTCGGCAGTGGCGATATCGCCGACCTGATGGGCCGCCATTCCTCGCCGCAGTGCGTCGGCCGGATCGATGAGTCCCGAGGTGTTCATGGCTGCGTCGATACCATGAAGGTTTCTGGCGGGAGGGCGCGCTGGGCGCGTTCCCACATGGTGAGATAGGCGCCTTCGACGTGGCGGCGGTAACGGTCGGTGTCGAAGAGCGGGTGGGTGACGCGATTGGCCGCCAGCCTGGCCCGGATCGCGGCGAGTGCCGCCCTGTCCCGCGCAAGCTCCAGCGCCCGGGCCTCATAGGCTGCCGGCGATCCGGCGACCAGGTCGGGCAACCCGACCGCCTGCAGCAGGCTGGCGGCGACGCGGCCGACGAAGGTGGTGCCAAGGCAGGTCAGTACCGGGAGCCCGGCCCACAGCGCATCCGCGGCCGTGGTCTGGGCATTGAAGGGAAGGGTGTCGAGGAACAGGTCGGCCTGGCGGTAGCGCGCCAGGTGGTCCTCCATCGACGGCAGCCGGGGCGCGAAGACCAGGCGGGCGGGATCGATTCCGGCCTCGGCCGCCTCGCGCCGGAGGTTCTCGGTCGCGGACGCCTGGATCTGCTGCAGCCACAGAACACTGCCGTCGATCCGGCGGAGAAGTCGCATCCAGACGGCGAACATCGCCGGGTTGAGCTTGTAGGTGTTGTTGAAGCAGCAGAAGACGAACGCCGCCTCCGGAAGGCCGAGCTCGGTCCGCGACGGCGTCCGCGCGGCGATGCGGCGGGAGGAATCGGTGGCGAGGAAGGTGTCGGGCAGATAGGCGATCTGTTCGCGATGGAAGCGGCGGTGCTCCTCGGGGATCGCGACCGGGTCGGCGATCAGGTAGTCGATGAAGGGCGCGTCGGTCGGGCAGAAGAAGTTGACGCTGACCGGCGCCGGCCGCCAGGCGAAGACGCCGAGCCGGTTGCCGTGCGTGTGACCCATCAGGTCGACGGCGATGTCGATCTCCAGGCCGCGCACCAGCTCGGCGATCGAGCGGTCGCTCTCGTTGCGGACGTCGATGAAGCGCTCGAAGGCGCCTTCCAGGCGTGTCCGCATCGCGCTCGGCTCGGCCGGACCGAAGGAGAGCGCGGTGATCTCGAAACGCCGCCGGTCGTGGCGCTCGAAGAGGCCGGCGAGCAGCACCGAGATCGCGTGCTCGCGAAAATCCGACGACAGATACGCCACCCGGATCCGCTCATGCCCGTACCGCTCTCCCGCCCAGAGCGGCGCGGGCGGGGACGGATAGTTGTCCTGGCAGAAGACCTCGCCGCAGACCGACTGCTCCTGCTCCGATCCGGTGACCGAGAAGAAGGCGAACGGCGTGCAGGCACGTCGCCTTACCCGCACCGCCGAAGATACCCGTTCCGCCTGCTCCTCCACATCGCTCCACTCGCAGCAGTTCATCTGCGCATGCAGCAGATAGCCCGCGGCGTAAGGCCAGGCCGGATCGGTCCGGACGAGAGCGCGAAAATCTGCGATCGCGTCTTCGTAGCGGCCCATCAGTCTCAGTGTGTTGCCATGATTGGCCCGGGCGTCGGCATAGAGAGGTCGGATCGTCAGAGCCCGGGCATAGCTCGTCAGCGCGGCTGCCGTCTCGCCTTGGTCCTTCAGCACGTTTCCGTGGTTGTTGAAGGCTTCGACATGTGCGGGGTCGAGCGCGAGTGCCTGGCGGCAGCTGGCGAGCGCTTCGCGCCACATCCTGAGGGCGTGGAGGGCCGCGCCGCGGTTGCCGAGCGCGTCCGGCTGGAGGGGCGCTGTCTGGAGCATCCGCTCGAAGCTGGCGAGCGCGTCTCCCGGGCGCTTGAGGCCGAGGAGAACGACGCCGAGATTGTTCAGCACGTCGGCGTGGTCGGGGTCGATCCCGAGCGCCCGCTCGAAGCTGTCCAGCGCCTCCGGCAGGCGATCGAGTTCCTTGAGCGTGTTCCCGCGATGCCAGAGCGCCTGGACGTCGTCAGGCGCGATTGCAAGTATCCGGCTGTCGCAGACCAAGGCCTCGATCGGGCGCCCCAGCCCCGTCAGCGCGTTGGCCCGATTGCGGAAGACGGCGGCAGCGGCGGGCAGGATCGCGAGGACCTTCCGGTAGCTCGCCAAGGCATCGCCGAAGCGCCCGAGATCCTGCAGCACGTTCCCGCGATTGTTCAGGGCGTCGATGAAGTCCGGCTGGAGGGAGAGCGCCCGGTCGTAGCTGGCGAGCGCGTCGCGCGGCCGGTTCATGGCCCGCTGGCAATTGCCGAGATTCGATTGCGCGGTCGCATGCCGCGGGTCGATGCCGAGCGCGTCCCCGATCAATTGCGCTGCCTTCGGGAGTTCGCCTCGCTGCAGATGCACGACGCCGAGCAGGTGGAGGGCATCGGGGTGGCCCGGCTCGAGGACCAATGTGCGATGGTAGCAGGCTGCGGCGGCGGCGATGTCTCCGGCCTGATGGCGAGCCAAACCCTGCCGCATCATCTCGGCAGCGGACAGTCCTTCATGCCCGAGTGGCCCGCGGGGAGAGAGGGTCATGCGGAAGTCATAGCCGACGACGGCGCTTGTTCCCAATGGATCGGTTGAGGCGGGCGTGGGAGCCGGCGGCGAAACCCGCTCTTGCCCTCGCTCCGTAGTCGCCGCATCTTCCGCCGTCGTCAATTTCCACATACGGGGATTCGTCATGGCCGATGCCTTCGTCCGCTTCCGTCTGGACGGCCGGGTCGCCGTGGTCACCGGCGCCGCCTCCGGCATCGGCTTCGCCAGCGCTCGATCCTTGGGCCTCGCCGGTGCCCGCGTCGTCGTCGCCGACATCAATGCCGAGGGCGCCGACAAGGCGGTCGCGGCGCTGAAGGGGGAAGGCGTCGACGCCAGGGCCCAGGTCTTCGACGTCGCCGACGAGGCGGGCGTTGTCGCGGCAATGGCCGGGACCGCCCGGGATCTCGGCCGCATCGACGTGCTGGTCAACAATGCCGGCCTCGCCGCCCGCCAGCCCTCCGAGGCGCTCGAACTGGCCGCCTGGGAGAAGGTGATCCGCATCAACCTCAACGGCTCCTTTCTTTGCGCCCGCGAGGCCGGGAAGGTCATGCTGGCCCAGGGCCGCGGCAGCGTCGTCAACATCGCCTCGATCATGGGGCTGGTCGGCGGCGGGCTCTATCCGAACCTCGCCTATCACTCGACCAAGGGCGCGCTGGTGAATTTCACGCGCGCGCTGGCGGTCGAATGGGCGGGCAGGGGCGTGCGGGTCAATGCGGTGGCGCCGACATTCGTCCGCACGCCGCTGACCGCGCGGCTTCTCTCCGATGCGGCGATGAAGTCGGCGATCGAGGCGATGACCCCGCTCGGCCGCCTCGCCGAGGCCGACGAGGTGGCGGACGCGGTGCTCTACCTCGCCTCCGACGCCGCGGCGATGGTCACCGGCCACACGCTGCCGGTCGATGGCGGCTGGGTGGCCCGCTGACGCCGGATGGCGGACGCGCCGGTCGAGATCGTCTGGAACCTGGTGACCGTCGCTGACTGGCGCCGGCTGGTGGACGGTGCTGGCGGCGCGACCTTGCCGCAGTCCTGGGCCTATGCCCGGGCGATGTCCCTGGCTGAAGGCCAGGTCGCGCATTTCGGCGTGATCCGGAGTGCGGCGGAAGACATCGGCAGCATCCTCGTCCTCGAACGCCGCGCGCTTGGCCTGTTCTCCCGTGTCTCCCTTCATCGCGGGCCGCTCTGGCTAAGGCCCGTGAACGAGGCCATCCGCCGGGCCACGCTTCGGCTGCTCCGCCGCCGCTGGCCCCGGCGGCCGTGGCGGCGGATCTCGTTCATCCCGGAGATGCCGGCCGGCGCGGCGAGCCATCTCCTGCTCGGCGAAGCGGGGTTCCGCCGGGTCGGCGACGGCTACCGCTCGATCCTCGTCGACCTCAGGCTGCCGGAGCCCGAGCGGCGGATGCGGCTGCGTCAGACCACGCGCCACGCGCTGGGCCGGGCCGAGCGGGCGGGGCTGGAGGTCGAGGTCGACCGCCACGGCAAGAAGACCCTGCCCTGGCTGCTGCAGCGCTACGACATCGAGAAGAAGCTGAAGGGTTTCCGCGGACCGTCGCTGCCCCTGGCGCTGCATCTGATGAAGGCGGCGCGGAAATACAACGAAAGCCTGGTGCTGATCGCGCGCAAGGACGAGGAGCGCCTCGCCGGCATCCTGATGGTCCGCCATGGCGATACGGCGACCTACCTGATCGGCTGGACCGGGGCCGAGGGGCGGCGCCTGCAGGCGACCCATCTCCTCCTCTGGCGGGCGATGGAGATCCTCTCGGCCGAGGGCGTCCGTAGCCTCGATCTCGGTGGCATCAATCCGGAGGCGGCGGCCGGCGTCACCCTGTTCAAGCGCGGCTTCGGCGGTGAGGAATACGAGCTGATCGGTACCTATACGTAAGTTGAGGCGGCGATTAGGATGCGCGCCATGCTTACCTTTCTGCACACGGCCGAATCCAATGTCACCGCCGTCGGCGCCCTCATGTCCGAGCTGGCGCCGGAGATTCCCACCCGTCACCACCTTGCGCCCGATCTCCTGGCCGAGGCGGTGAAGGCCGCGAAGGTCACGGACGCCGTCGCCGCCGGCGTGCGCGAACGCCTTGCCGATGCGGCGGCCGGAGCCGCCGTCATCGTCTGCACCTGCTCGACCATCGGCGCGGTCGCCGAAGCCGCGAACGGCACCTTGCCCGTACCGGTGCAGCGCATCGACCGGGCGATGGCGGAGGCGGCCGTCGCCAAGGGATCGCGCATCCTCATCGCCGCCTGCGTCGCCTCGACCGTCGGTCCGACCTCGGACCTCGTCGCCAAGGTGGCGCGTGAGGCCGGCCGCGATGTGGCGCTCCGCGTCGTGCTGATCGCCGATGCCTGGCCGAAATTCATGGCCGGCGACGTCCAGGGCTATCAGGCGGCGATCGTCGAGCGTCTCGTTGCCGAGAAGGGCGATGCGGACGTCGTCGTCCTCGCCCAGGCATCGATGGCCGGTGCCGCGCCCGAGGCCGAGCGTCGTCTCGGTCTTCCGGTGCTGACCAGCCCCCGGCTCGGCGTCACCGCCGCCATTGCCGCCTGGCGCCGGGCGCGGGCCTGATCCGCCGATGCCGATCATCCAATATGGTGCGATGCAGCCGCGGTTGCGCGAGCTCTACGCCTTCTGGGACGAACGGCGCCGGCGGTCCGACGGCAAGCTTCCCTCGATCCTCCGGGTCCATGCCGAAAGCCTGACGCCGTGGCGCAACAACCTGGTGATCATGACGGTGCGGCGCGAGGGCGAGTTCGTCTATCGCTACTATCCCAAGAGCTTCGTCGATCAGTTCGGCGTCGACATGTCGGGCAAGCAGACGACCGAGCTGCCCGAAGCCCAGCGGGCTTTGCTCGAGCATGAGTATGACTATGTGCGTCAGAAGAAGCGGCCGACCTGGCGCGTCTACACCGGCGAGTTCGACAACGAGATCGTCACCTGGGAGCGGCTGATCCTGCCCTTCGCCACCGACGGCGAGGCGATCGATACGCTGATGATCGGCGTCTACGAGGCCAAGAACGCCGGGCTGTTCGAGATCGCCTGACTCGAAACGGCCCGACCGGCTTGCCGGTCGGGCCGAGCGCGACGCCGGTGACGTTTAGGCGCTTGTATCGACGACGTTACCGCGATTTGACGGCGGTGCCGACGGTGCAGGGGCCGCGGCGACTTTCTTCGCCTCGTCATTGTCCTTATCCGGGCCACGTTCCACAGCCTCCGGCGCACTTACACGCGCAAGGGACGGGGAAGGAGTGGCCGGACTGATCGAACCGATTTGCATTAGTCGCCCTTTCTAGCGATTTGCTGACAGTTGTTTAGGTTGACACATCATCCTTGCCAAAGCCCTACACCGTTCGGTGGAGGCGGTCGGCGACCAGTAGCCCGAGGAGAATGCCGCCAATTGGGCAGACCAGCGTCGCTCCGGGCGATCTTGCTGGCAGCAAGAGCAACCAGGAGGTCGGTCCTAGCCGTCAGACCGGCAGCTTCGCCCGCGACAAGGGACCGGCGACATGCGCCGGCTGGACGCCGAGCGGCGTGCCGCCTTCGCCGCGGCGCTTGAACGGCAGCTCGACCGCGGGCGGGATCGGGCAGACATAGGCCTTGCCGGTGACCCGCTCCTTAAGTTCCGCCCGGGCCGTGGCCAGGAGTTCGGGGTTCTCGATCGTGTCGATGGCGGTCGCCGCCATCGCCTTGGCGGCATGCAGCATGCCCTTGTGCGCGGCCGGCAGCTTGCCCTGCGTCACCAGCTGCCAGGAATGGCCGGGCGTGCCGACGGCGAAGCAGGCGCCCCAGGCCTGCACGGTCGGC